>NZ_JANSIQ010000022.1:0-44954 GCF_047502685.1 Synechococcus sp. OH20
CCTTCTCTCCTTCCTCTTGAAACCTGTACCCTATTTTAAATTAACAGGCTGTAGTTGTTTGCTTTTTTAAGAAAGGTGTGGGTTGGTGTTGTATCGAGACCAAAATGCAGCGCTTAACATTCTGCGGGGGGCACTGGAGCTGTTGGGGATGGAGTGGAACTGCCCCGCAAGAGGGAACGACTGGGGAGACCAACACCTCTGCTGTGGAGGGGGAACCCAAAACAGTAAGTGGGGTCGTTGAACCAGTAATCCCAAAGGGCGACCTTGGGAGAATCCCCTAGCTTTAGCTATGGGGAGTATGTCAAAAAATCCCCAGTTGTTGTGCCTTGAGGAGGGCGGTGACGCGGTCGGTGGCGTCTAGCTTGCGGTAGGCGGCGCTGGCGTACTCTTTCACGGTCTCGACACTGATGCCGAGGCGGCGGGCGATCTGCTTGTTGGCCAAGCCTTGGCTCATCAGTTGCAGCACGCACAACTCGCGGGGGGTGAGCTTGGGCAACTCCTGCCGGGCAGGCAACCAGTCTCGGTCGGGGTTGGCCAAGATCTGCCGAATAACGCGGGCCAGCTCCGCCGGATCGGTTTCTTTGGAGAGGTAGCCTTTGGCCCCAGCCCGCCGCGCTGACTCGATCAAGGCCGGCTCCTGAAAAGTAGTCATCATCACCACCACCACCGGCAGGCCCAGCTCGGCAATCTGTTGGCAGGCGGCGATCCCGTCCCCATTGGGCATACGCACATCCAAAATGGCCACCTCGACGGGGCAACGGCGACAGTACTCAACGGCCTGGGATCCCGTCTCGGCTTCCGCCACCACCTCGAATCCTTGCGCTTGCAGGGCAAACTTCAGCCCCAGCCGAAACAGAGGATGGTCATCGGCGATGAGGACGCGGACAGGAGAACTCATGGCAGGGGATCCCAGCCTATGAGAGGGCTGAGTCCATTCTGCCCACAAGAGGGATCCCGGATAACGTGCCCTCACCCCCAACCCCTCTCCCAAAGGGAGAGGGGAGTTAGTTTTTCACAAAGACCATGCCCCAGGCACTGGGGTTGAAGGCGGGATCCAGCCGGGTTTGGGCATTGTACAGAGCGCCCGTCAGATCGGCTTCTTCCAAAAAAGCGCCGCGTAGATCGGCCCCACGCAGATCGGCCTGGCGCAAGGTGGCTCCTGTCAGGTCGGCGCCGGCGAGAATGGCCCCTCGCAAATCAGCGCCGCTGAGGTTGGCCACCTGAAGATTGGCTCCTGTGAAATTGGCCTGCTGCAGGTTGGCCTGGCTGAGATCGGCTTCCCACAAAAAAGCTCCGCCCTGCTCCGCACTGCTCAGGTTGGCGCCGCGCAAATCGGCCAAGTTGAGGATTGCCTGGGAGAGGTCGGCAGCTTGTAGGTTGGCCTGCCTGAGGATGGCTTCTTTCAGGTTGGCCCCCTGCAAATCAACTCCCGGCAGCTCGGCTCCTGTCAGGTCGCAGGCGGGGCAATCTTTGCCGGGAAAAACGACTTGAGAGCGGCCCAGTTGGGCGTCCAACTCCAGTTGGGCAAAAACAGGAACCGCCGGCATCCCGACCACCCCGCCGAGGAGACCGACCCAGAACTGGGGCCATGCCATTTTTTTCACTGGGATCCCTCCCTCACCCCCAGCCCCTCTCCCAGAGGTGCCCAAGCGCTCCGCGCCGCTCACGCGACCACCCCCAGCCCCTCTCCCTCTGGGAGAGGGGAGCTGGGGATCAACCTAGAACTATAGCTGCTTACGGGGGATACGCCATCAAGTCTCAACCTGGCCTGGAAGTGGCTGGCAGTGGGGGCAAAAGTGGGCTGAGCGGCCCGCCAGCTTGATCCGCTGAATGGGGGTGCCACAGAGGCGACAGGGATCCCCTTCTCGACCGTACACCCATGCCTGCCCTTGGTAGTTGCCGTTAAGCCCACGCAGATCCCGGTAATCCCGCAAGGTGGTGCCCCGCTGCTCCAGCCCGACCCGCAACACCTGGATCAAAGCTTCCCGCAGGCGTGCCTTGGCAGAGTCGGAGAGCTGCAAGGCGGGCGTCAAGGGGTGAATGCCGCTCAGAAACAGGGCCTCGTCGGCGTAGATGTTGCCCACCCCCGCCACCAGCGACTGATCCAGCAGGGCGGTTTTGATGGGGCGCCGGCTCTTCCGCAAGGACGCCTGGAAATAGGCTTCTGAAAAGGCCGGCGACAGCGGCTCCGGCCCCAAGCTCTGCAGAGCGGCGATCACCGTCTCCGGCTCCACCCCGGCGGGCACCAGCCACATCTGGCCAAAGGTACGCAGATCTACAAAGCGCAGCTCCCACCCCCGCTCCAGGCGCAGCCGGACGCGGGTATGGGCCGGCGAAGGCTCGGATCCCTGAACCCAGAGCAATTGCCCGGTCATGCGCAAATGCACACCCAGAACCGCTCCGGAATCTAGGGATCCCAAAAGATATTTGCCTCGCCGCTGCCACTGGGTAAAACAGGCGCCGATCAAGCTTTGCCCAAAAATCTCCTTTGCCGGATAGGCAATGGTGCGCGTCAGGAGCACCTCCACTGCCAGTATCCGCGGCCCCAGGGTGAGGCGCTGCAAATCTTGCCGAACCGTCTCAACTTCTGGCAGTTCCGGCACAGAACGCCTCACTCAAGCAACACAGCTCCCGGCGATGCCCTGGTTTAGCTAGCCGGGGTGGCTTTGGCCTTGGCTTTGGGAGCTTCCAGCACCTCCAGCTCATCTTCGCGGAAGTTGTTGGTGTTGATGTTGTAGTAGTTGATCTTGTCGAAGCGGACGATCACCGGATAAAGAATGCCGCTGGTATCCACCGCCGCAACCGTTCCTACATCCCGATACCAGTAGGATTCTTTCCGCAACACACGGACTTTGGCACCACGCTGAATCGCCATGAGGGTTCTCTCCATTGACCTGCACTTCAGATTACCCTAGTCCGTGAGAAGGCTGCGATTTCCGAATTTTTGTAACAGGGATCCCTGTTGTTCTTGGCTGGGGAGGGGGAGCCGATGAAACGCCGCACCTGTGGGGCCTGGCTCTTGGGTTCTGCTGTGGCCTGGGGTTTGCAAGGGCTGCCCCATCCGCGCGATTTTGCTATTGTCCTCAACCTGAACACCGGTCGTCTGACGAGGGTTTGGCAGCCGGAGCAGGCTGCGCAGATCAGGGCCAGCCCTGGCTCAACGGTCAAGTGCGCCGTGGCCGCCGCTGCCTTGCAGACCGGGATCAGCTCCGGCGAGCGGGCCATCCACTGCCCCGGCTGGTGGGATCCGCCACCGCAATTGGGGTTGGGCCGGCTCACTTGCTGGGATCCGCGCGGACATGGGGAGCTCAACTTGCGCCAAGCTTTGGCTCGGTCTTGCAACGTGCATTTTTACCAGTTGGGCTGGGAGCTGGGGGCCAAGACCCTGGTGGAGTGGCTGCGCCGCTTTGGTTTGACCCAGACAGAAAACACGGCCCCGGCACCGCTGTTGGCGACCGGTCTGGCCGGCTCGGCGGATCCCTGGGAGCTGTTGGTGTATGCGGGGGTGATCGCCCGCCGCGGCGTTCCCCTTTCTGGGGAGATATCCCTGCCTGCTCTCTCTTTGCCGGATCGCATCTGGGATGCTCTCCATGCCGGCATGCGTTTGGCAGCAACGGCGGGCACCTGCCGCGGCATCGCCCCAGACGGGATCCCGGTGGCCGCTAAGTCTGGAACCATCCTTAATCCTCACCGACGCGGACAACCCGTTCTCTGGGCCGAAGATTTCCAAGCCTGGTTGCTGGCTTTTTGGCCTCTGCCGGATCCCCGCTGGGCGCTGGTGCTGCACCTGCATCAGGGCAAAGCCTACGAGGCGGCCATTCCCCTGGCGCGGCAGATCATCGCCGCCATCGGAACCAGATGATCACCTTCCTTGCAATCATGAAGAAATGCAAACTATACTGA
This sequence comes from Synechococcus sp. OH20, assembly GCF_047502685.1. Lineage (NCBI taxonomy): Bacteria > Bacillati > Cyanobacteriota > Cyanophyceae > Synechococcales > Synechococcaceae > Synechococcus > Synechococcus sp. OH20. The sequence goes on from NZ_JANSIQ010000022.1 coordinate 3,904, forward strand.
AGGTTAGCTGCTGTTCCTGTAATCGTTCTTTGCGGATCCCTGCTCACCCTCGTTCCAATTCCATTGGAGGTTCTTATGTCCAACCCCAACCTGTCTGAGCCCAAGTTTGGATTTAACGAATATGCCGAGCGTCTCAACGGTCGCGCGGCCATGATCGGCTTTGTATTAGCCATTGTCATTGAAGCGGTGACGGGCCAAGGCGTCGCCTCCTGGCTGGGCCTGATCTAGAAAACTCGGCTTGCTGCGCTGCGGGCCCTAGAGTTAGTCTTGAAGCGACAAACGGGAGACTCTTGGATCCTGGTGAGTGGAGAGGCAAGCTTAGAGGCCCTGCTTGCCTTACTCTTTGTTGAGTCGAAGAAAAGTTTTGCTCTGGGGTCTGCCGGCTGGCAGGCCCTTATTGACAGAAAAAACGTCCGCGCCCCCACCCGAATCCTTGTAGGAAAAGCGAAACCGGTTGTGCTCTTCCAACCCCCCTCTCCCCCTGGGAGAGGGGCTGGGGGTGGTCGCGTGAGCGGCGCGGAGCGCTTGGGCATCTCCGGGAGAGGGGCTGGGGGTGGTCCCGTGAGCGGCGCGGAGCGCTTGGGCATCTCCGGGAGAGGGGCTGGGGGTGGTCCCGTGAGCGGCGCGGAGCGCTTGGGCACCTCTGGGAGAGGGCAAAATCTCAACTGATCCCTTCCTGGCATTTGGCGATGGGCATGCGCCAGCCGGTGCCAAAGGCGCGATCGGTAACCCGCAGGCCGGGGGGAGCCTGGCGGCGCTTGAACTCGGCCTTTTGAACCAGGCGCAGCACCTGTTGTACGGTGTCGGGATCAAACCCTTGGGCCACCAGCTCGGCAGCCGACTGGTGCTGTTCGATGTGCCGCTGCAGGATGGTGTCCAGCAGGTCATAGGGGGGCAGGCTGTCGCTATCTTGTTGGCCGGGCCGCAGCTCCGCCGAGGGAGGCTTGGTAAGGATGGGGAGTGGGATCCGCTCCCCCTGGCGGTTGATCCAGCGGGCCAGGCGGTAGACCCAAGTTTTGGGCACATCGGAGATCACCGCCAGGCCGCCGGACATATCCCCGTAAAGGGTGCAGTAGCCCACCGCCAGCTCCGACTTGTTGCCTGTGGTCAAGAGCAGCCGGCCAAACTTATTGGAAAGGGCCATGAGCAGGGTGCCGCGAATGCGCGATTGCAGGTTTTCTTCCGTCGTGTCGGGGGGCAGGCCGGCGAAAGCTTCTGCCAGCAGGTGCTGGTAGCTCTCCATAATCGAGTGAATGGGCAGCTTCAGGGTAGGGATCCCCAGGTTTTGCGCCAGTTGGTAGGCATCGGTCAGGCTGCCCGGGCTGGAATAGGGAGAGGGCATGAGCACCCCCAGCACTCGCTCCGGGCCCAGGGCATCGGCGGCAATGACAGCAGTAACAGCCGAGTCGATCCCCCCCGAGAGGCCCAGCAAGACTTCGCGAAAGCCACATTTGCTGACGTAGTCGCGGGCGCCCAGAACCAGCGCCTCGTAGAGCTCTGCTTCCGGCTCCGTTGGCCAGCGGGATCCCGGCGGGCTCTGTTCCTCGTCGGGGGGATGGGTCAGCGCCTCCACATCCACAATCAGCCGATCCGGCGCGAAGGCAGCGGCTTGGGCCACCAGCCGGCCCCGGCCATCTAGGGCGCAACTGGCCCCGTCGAAAATGAGGTCGTCATTGCCCCCCACCTGGTTGACGTAGAGGATGGGCAGGGCATGCTTGCGGGCCAGGGATCCCAGCATCTCCACCCGCAATTTTTGCTTGCCCAGGCTAAAAGGAGAAGCCGACAGATTGATGAGTAAATCGGCGCCACAGCGGGCCATCTCTTCCACCGGATCGCGGTGGTAGCGGCGGTGGCGCCAAAAGTCGCGGTCGTTCCAGATATCTTCGCAGATGGTGAAGCCCAGCCGGCGACCACGGTACTCGATGGGCCGGGGCGGGGATCCCGGCTCGAAGTAGCGATCCTCGTCGAAGACATCGTAGGTGGGCAGGAGCGACTTTTGAAACCAGTGGCGGATCTGACCCCCTTCCAGCCAGGCCGCGGCGTTGTAGAGGGGCCGCCCCTCCGGCAGAGGGTTGGGCTGCACGGATCCCACCACCACCGGAATGCTATCCCGCAGCCGGGCGGCCAACTGCTGCAAAACTTGGCCTGCCCTCTCGACCAGGGCCGGGTAGAGCAACAGGTCGCGAGGCGGGTACCCCAACAGGGCCAGCTCAGAGGCGATGGCCAGCTCCGCTCCTGCCGCTGACGCTGCTTCCACCGCCAGACGGATGCGCTCGGCATTGCCGCTGAGATCGCCAACGGTGTAGTTCAGTTGCAGCAGCGCTATCTTCACCCTGGCCCCCTTGGCCGAGAACGGCTGTCCTAGCAAGTGGTGGATTTCACGATAATAGGCCAGCTCCAAGGGGAGATTTGGCTCCCCGTCAGCGTCTCTCCGGCTCCGCCAACGCAGTTGCCGGCAAATCGGCCTCCGGGTGGAAGTAGCGGTAGATCTGGCGCGCCAGCTTGGGGCCAATGCCGGGCACCCGGGCCAGCTGGTCTTCTGAGGCCACCTGGATGCGAGCAATCGACCGAAACTCTTCCATCAGCAGCTTTTGCCGGTACTTGCCCAGGCCGGGGATCTCGTCAAGCGTAGAGGCCTGTTGGCGCAGCTTCCGTTGCTGGCGATGGTAGGCAAGGGCAAAGCGGTGGGCCTCATCTCGCAGGCGTTGCAACAGCAGGCGAGCCGGATCTTGCGCAGCCAACCGCAGCGGCACGGGATCCCCCGGCAGGAAGATCTCTTCTTCTCGCTTGGCCAGGGCAATCACCGGCAGGTGATCCAAACCCAAATCCGCCAAGACGGCCATGACTGCCGACAGTTGCCCCTTGCCCCCGTCGATGAGCACCAAATCCGGCTGATCCTCGGGAGTCATCTTGCTGAAGCGACGCCGTGCCACCTCGGTATGGCTGGCAAAATCATCAGAATGGCCGGGGCGTACCTCAGGGTTGCGAATCTTATAGCGGCGGTAGTGTTGCTTGGCCGGCAAGCCATCGATAAACACCACCTGACTGCCCACAGCATCGGATCCCTGAATGTGGGAAATATCGTAAGCTTCCAGACGGCGGGGCGGCTCCGGCAGATCCAAGACTTCCGCCAAGCGCTCCAAGGCAGCAGTGTTCTGATCGGCCAGGCGCTGGCTGCGGGCTAGCTCCAGCTCGGCGTTTCGCTCCACCAACTCGATCAGCTCTGCTTTGCTCTGCCGTTGGGGGGTGATAAGGCTTACCTTGCGGCCCTTTTTCTGGCTCAGCCAAGACTCCAGAAAATCGCGATCGGGCAATTCATACTGGGTCAAGATTTCCGAGGGAATTTCCACCGGATCACAGTATTGGTAATGTTCTTGTAAAACTCGCTGCAAAATCAACGCCGGATCATCGCCCCGATTTTCGGCAACAAACCCCAGCCGTCCCACCAACTTGCCGGCCCGCACCTGAAACAATTGAATGCAGGCTCGCGAATCGTTCATGGCCAGGGCCAGAGCATCACGGCTGGCGGTAGAGTTGGGCAAAGAGACCTTCTGGGATTCGCCCAGTTGCTCTAGGCCGCGGATTTGATCCCGATATCGCGCAGCTGCCTCGTAATTTTCTTGTTCGGCAGCCTGGATCATTTTCTCTTGCAGTTGTCTGATCAGCTCATCCGTCTGGCCTTGGAAGATCATGGCTACTTGAGCTAGCGTTTTGCGGTAGTCTTCTGGGCTGATCAAGCCTTGACATACTCCGGGACAACGTCCAATGTCATAGTTCAAACAGGTGCGATCTTTGTACAGAGGCTTAGATCGTTGACGCAAGGGGAAAATTCGCTTGACCAATCCAAGGGTGTAGCGCAACAAACCGACATCAGTATAAGGGCCGTAGTATTTGTCTTGATTCTGATTGAGACGACGGTGACGAGTGATATAAAGCTGTGGATAAAGCTCTGACCAGGTGATACACAAGTAAGGATACTTTTTATCATCCTTAAGGAGGACGTTATAGGAGGGTTGGTGAGTCTTAATTAGATTGTCTTCTAGAGCCAAAGCTTCACTTTCATTATCGGTAACGATAAACTCAATTTCACAAACCTGAGCTACCATGCGCTGAATGCGAGGAGACAGATCATCAGCAAAACGGAAATAAGAACGCACGCGAGAGCGCAATTTCTTAGATTTGCCTACATAGAGAATTTGATCTGTGGCATCTCGCATTAGATATACGCCAGGCTCGGTGGGAATCTCTCTAAGACGGCTTTCCAAAGCGTCACGATTTTGAATCAGGGGAACAGTCATAGAGTTTGGTTCTACCAGGCAGAGTCAGGGATCCCATGGCTTCAATCTAGCAATGATACGACTTTTTCCGGCAACGCCGACTTCAACCGATGCAAAGGTACAGGTAGGTATGCGCTGAGAAGGGAACTTCAGGCTCCTCTACCCCAAGGTCGGGGTTATCCCAGGTGCTTATGGATCTGCCGAAACTTTAACCTACAGAAAAGGCTCAGCCACAAGGGCCGAGCTAGAGGGGTTCAAAACAGGCTGCTAGGGCTAGAGCCGCACCTGCGCGCCCTCAAAGAAGCCACGGATGATTAGGATAGCTCCTTGCTGGGTAGCAGGGCTTCCCGGTTCGTTTGCTGTCTCAGTCTCAACGTTGCCGGTAGGAAACTCCTGTTCCAGGAACCACTGGCCGGAGATCCGGTCGGCAGAAGTCGTTGATTCGAAAACCAAATTCAAGTTGCCTCGCAGCAGAGAACCGCCAATATCTGCCCTGTTGAATGGGCCAGCCAATTGTGCCCCGGCCAGGGTGCGGAAGACAAAATCGCCAGTGGCGGGCACAATGCCCTGAAGAATAACCGGCTCAGGGGTATTTCCTTCCACAGGTGAGCCAGGTAAGGTACCCGTAGAGCGCTCGGTGCGCAAGGAGAAGAAGTAATCGAAGACTGTGGGAGCACCCGGACGCTCAGGGACGGGCAACTGCGGGATCGGAGTGGGGAAAGGTCGTGGCGGCGGGCTGACCTGGACAAAGTTGAGGACTGTGCTGACATTGGCCGGGTCAAACTCCGCTTGTACCCGGCCGTTCAGCAGACGCCGGATGCGCACCAACTGGTTGGGCAAGATGTTCGGACGAGTGGGATCCGGAGCAAATAGCACCGACTGCGTACCCACCTGGGTGGGACGATAGACGATTTCCGCCTGGTTGGGCCGGAAGTTCAGGCGGGCAAAGAGAGCCAGGGCATCTTCAGGAGTGCCATCGCCGGCCACGCCCCGCTGCCGCACCACAAAGCTGGCGGAGAAGCTGCCGGTTTGCAGAATGGCAGTGACAGGCCCTTGAGGTGGGGGAGGATTGACAAAGGATCCTGCCGGTGGGTTGCCATTAGGGCCGGGATCTTCATAGAGTACTCCCACGGTAGGGACAATAAGAGAAGAATCTCCCTCTAAGACGACTTGGTTGCCATTGCGGCTAACCAAGATGCGGCGCACGGTTAAAGTTAAAACAGTTTCCGTATCCGGATCGGCAGCTCTAAAGGTTGTGTTGACTCGAATGCGCTGGTCGTTGGGGTTTGTCGAAAGGGCAACCAACCCGGCGATGCTGAATTGCGTAGATAGCCTGCCGTCGTTGGGGCCGAAGGCGATGAGATTTACCAGCGGCGTGGATCGGGCAATCTGGATGGCCAGTGTGCTGGAGCGAAGGGTTGAGTCAATTGTCAGTTCATTGGCTGGGATCTCATTGACCGGCAGAATGCGGGCCTCTACGTTGGTAATGCGGGCTTCTCCACTGCCTTGAAAGCCGCTGTTCCGCACAGGGATCCCGTTGTCAAATTTTGGGTTGACGAAATCTAACCGCAGGCTAGTGGTCTCCAGCACTGAGCCGGGGGTAAAGCGGTACTCCTGCGCCGAGACAAACGCCGTGGGATCCACCTGGACAGGCCCCGGCAAGGCGGGGGATTCGTCAATTTGACCGCAGCCGCCTAGAAGTAAGACTCCACACAAAACTGCCAATGAGCGACCTTTGAAGTTCATACGGCACTGCCTCACACACCCTAATCTGGGGAAATCCACACACAAAATGGAGGAAAAGGCACCCAACCCCCAACGCTACAGGTAAGCTGGCCGCCCCTGTTCGAGGCTATGATACCCCATATCTAGGGGATGGGCCATTTCCAAAAAAATTTCTTGGATTTGCTCTGCCGCTTGCTTGACAACGCCCCAAGATGCAGTAGAACTAACAGCAGGCATCCGCCTTTGAAACGGGATCCCTCATAATCTTGCCCATGCACAGGGGCAAATTCAGTGGATCCCGGCTGGACATTGGCGGAAGGATTTGCTGTGGTGTGAGTGAGTGGAGAATTCCCCGATGAAACGACGTTCTGGCTCAGGCCCTGGCCGTGGCGGCCTTTCTCTTCTGGCAACTTGGGCTTCGCTGGCGCTAGCCACTGCCTGCAGCAGCGAGACTACGGGCGGCTTGCCACCCCTCTTGACCGCCAATGGATCCACGCCTCCTCCCGTAGCCGTGGCTCCCACCATCTCGCCCAACCTCACGCCCATCACCTTCCGCCCTGGGCCGGACTTCGCCCCCATCACGCCGCCGCCCATTCAGCCCGACCTGCCGGATCCGCCGCAATTTGGGACAGGGGGCGGCTTCGATGTCGACCAGCCGTTTGCCTCGCTCTCTTACAGGGTGGAATTGACCAACCTGATTGTCCGAGGGGTGATTGCGAGTGTAGACATTCAGGTCTTGAATATCACTTGCGGAACGGATGTTACTGGCGTAATCCGGCCCGAGGCCCTGAGCCAGTTTAGGAACCTGCTGATTGGAAGAGGCAACACGTTCACCGATGCTAACGGATTCAACTTTAGCTATACATTTCCAACAGACCCTAGGTTTTTCGAGGACTTGAGGATTTTTTCAAAGGGAATTAGGAGTATCGGAGGCCGAGACATACTGACAGGGGACGACATTGTTTTTGTTCTAACTATCCGAGATAGCTTTGGTCAAGTTTTACGGGTTGACGACTCGATTTTCAGTCCAGAGGAAACTCGAAACGAAGTTCGTGGCTTTGCAATTCCAGCCTGTAGCAATCTCCCTCAGCCAACGCCTACCCCGACGCCGACACCCCTGCCGCCTGTACCTACGCCGACTTCAGGCCCTACCCCTGTTCCGACGCCGGTTCCTGTAGGGCCGTCGCCTTTGTTTACCCGCTTCTTACTGCCCAATCCAGCGCCGGTCAACACGCCTGTTACTCTCACTTTTGTGGTCGATAACCGAGTGGCTGGGGCCATTCCCTTGAGTGGTCTGAACTTCCAGGCGATCTTGCCTGAGGGAGTGGCTGTTGCTAATCCTTCCACACCTGCCGGCCTTGCTAATCCAAATACCTGCGGAGGAGTTCTTGGTGCCATACCTGGGACGAGGATCATCAGTCTTTCGGGCGGAGTCTTAGCCGCAGGTGCCACTTGCGCGGTCAATGTTTCTATTCAGGCAACAGCTGCTGGGATCTACACCTTGCCACTGCTATTTGTGTCGAACAATCAGACTCTACCCAGTGCAGCTCCTCCCATCAATCTGGTGGCTAATCCCTGATGACGACTTTGGCCCGGTCTGTGATATCCATTTTGGTACGTGAGGGTAGCACGAAATGAGCGCAAAGAAGATCAAGTTCAGAAGAAATTGGTTGCGGGCTTTAGGAAGTGTTGGGACTGTTTTCTTCACCACAGCCAGCTTGGTTGGCTGCCAGCAAGCCAAGGACAAGAACGCCACCAGCTTTGTCCCTGGGCCGATCATTCCCCCTCAGACTCCTAGCGTGCCCACTGGTGGTACCGAGGTGGGCCTACCTCCCATAGCACCACCAGGGATCCCTTTGCCGGCTCCTACGATTGTCATCCAAACTCCCGTTGCAGCCCCAACCATTCCTCCAATCCCCTCTCCTGCTCCTCTCCCGACCATCAAAGCAGAAACTCCTGCTCCTTTTACCCCTTTCCCTCCTCCCCCTACTCCCTTTCCTGTTGAAACAGTTAGCGTTGATCCAGCAGAAGTTACGTTTGACTCAAAGACGACTGTTGGCTCTATAAAAACTCTCACGCTTAAGCCGTCTGCTCCTCCGGCCAACGGCAGCTTGGTGTTGAAGGTAGAAAGCAGCAACCCGCAGGTGGTGGGCGTTTCCACAACAGCCGCCTCGTTCGTAACAGTTGTCGTTCCACCGGGATCCACAGATACACCTAAGGTTGTGCTGACGCGTTTGATCCCGGCTACACAGCAGGGCAATGCCACCATCACAGTTACCCGCGACCCGGCCACAACCGCTGCCAATTATCCGGTGGGCAGCGTGAATGTTGCCGTGCCGGTGACCTTAAAGCAGCAAGAGCCGCCTAGCATTACCGTTGATCCCAAGTCCATCACCTTTGATGATAAGCAGCCAGTTGGCACTTCTGCTAAAGTAGCGGTCAGCCTTAATCCAGTTGCTCCGATTGGTGGGCAGGTTGTGTTGGATGTGAGTGGAACTCCCAATCCTTTTGTTCCAGGGGCGTCGTTTGCTATTTCGACCAGCACGCTGGTCTTCAAGGAAGGCAACAAGGGACCTCAGGAATTCGAGGTTGTTCGCCTGACGCCTGGCGAAGCTGCCGGATCGGTGACCATCAAGCTCAATCCCGCGCTGACGACGGCTACCAACTTCTTGACTGCCGACCTCAGTGCCGTGATCCCTGTTTCAATCAAAGCTCTTCTTGCAATTGAGTATAAGGATACTTCCTTGAAGTGTAGCACTAACCTTAACTTGAAGCTCACTGCGCCTCCAACTGTTACCATTACCGGCGCTGTTAAAAGCCCACTCACTTTCAAAGCCGAGCCAGCACCTAATCCTCCCTTCTTTTTTGACACATCCACAGGGGTCATTTCCGTTCAATGTCCAGCGGCAGCAAACCAGCCTCCGATTGGCCTTTCTTTCTCTGCATTGATAACGGTTACGGATTCTTCGATTCCGCCAATTTCGGCTCAGAAGTTTGTATCGATTAAAGTCGAGTAGTCAGCACTGCAGCAACCCTAAGGCATAGGGGGTTCCAAAAGTTATCTGGGGTGGGAAGCTGCTGTGTTGACCAAGCCGGCTGCCCAATCCAGCAGATGATTGACTGCTTCTAAGGTTTTGGCTTCGGAGTAAAGCCGCAGCAGAGGTTCAGTGCCGCTGCCGCGGATCATCACCCAACTGCCGTCGGCAAGGGTAAACTTGTGGCCGTCTTTGTCGAAATGCTTAATCACCTTCTGCCCCAAAATCTCAGAGGGGGGATCCGCCTGCAACTGTTGAAATAGCCTGACTTGTTGGTTTTGATCCGCCAGGTGCAGGTCGCGGCGCAGGTAAACCGAGCTAAATCCTTCCCGTTCCTGCAAAGCCCGGTAAAGGGCGCTCAGATCTTGCCCGGTTTCGGTGACGGCCTCAATCAAGTACAGAGCAGAAAGCAGGGCATCCCGTTCGGGGATGTGGCCCAGGTAGCCGATGCCGCCGGATTCTTCTCCCCCCAGCAACACCTGGGTGGTCAGCATGCGCTCGGCGATGTATTTGAAGCCCACGGGCATTTCGGTAACCGGCAGGCCATAGCGCTCCGCCACCTTGACAAACAGCTCCGAGCCGCTGATGGTTTTGACGATTTCGCCCCGCAGGCCGCGTCGCCCCGCCAAGTGGTCGATCAGGATGGGAATGAGGATCTGGGGGCTGAGAAAGCGGCCTTGTCCGTCGAGGGCGGCAATGCGGTCGGCGTCGCCATCGAAGACCAGACCCACTTTTAACGGGGCGGGATCCGCCGCGATGATCTGGGCAGAGGTCTGCAGGTTTTGCGGCAGCGGCTCCGGTGAGACGCCGCCAAATAGGGGATCCCGATGCGCCTGCAATTCAATTACCTTCTCTCCCAAGAGGCGCTTGAGGCCCCCAGCCCCGGAGCCAAACATGACATCCACCCAGATCTTGGCCGGGGAGCCTTTGAGCTTTTCCAGATCCACAAAGCGGCTGAGCTGAGCCAGGTAGCCAGGCCAGGGATCCCAGGTGTGGATGGGTGCGGAGTTGGATCCCAGCGGTTGCAGGTGGTGCAGCTCCTGCTCGATGGCAGCGGTGACCTCCGGGGGCACGGAGCCGCCAAAGCCGCCTTTGACTTTGAGGCCGGAATAGTGGGGCGGGTTGTGGCTGGCGGTGATCACCAAGGCTCCATGGCAGCCGCGCTCCTTGGCTGCCCAACTGAAGGCCGGCGTCGGGGCAGCACAGGCAGAGAGATAAACCGGGATCCCCAACCGCGCCACCACCTCGGCAGCGTGGGCAGCAAATTTTTCTGAGAGAAAGCGGTTGTCGTAGCCGATCAGGATCCCTGCGCCGGGATAGGTGCGGGCCAACACCTGGGCGCTGGCCTGGGCGGCAATAGCCAAGTTCTGAAAGGTAAAGCCGTCGGCGATCACGGCTCGCCAGCCGTCGGTACCAAAGCGAATAGAGTTGCCGGCCATAGTTCACCAAAATCGACCTCGACTACACATAGCACGGCAGAGCCAGATCCAGACCGCCCAGCCCTCACCCCCAGCCCCTCTCCCTGAGGGATGGCCCAAGCGCTCCGCGCCGCTCACGCGACCACCCCCAGCCCCTCTCCCTGAGGCCCTCACCCCCAGCCCCTCTCCCTGAGGGAGAGGGGGGTTAGAGCAGCGCGTTCACGACAGCGTTGCATAGCCATGAGGATGCAGAGAAACGTTTCATTGCTGCTTGAAATGACTGTGCCTCACCTTTGCAAGCCTACTTTTATGCACAAACCGCAATTGGAAAATGACAAAACGGCATAACTTGTTACAAAATGTAACGTCAAATACCAAAGTTAACGGTTGGCCATCGCTAAGGTAGCCGGTGTTACCCTACGGCAGCGACGATGGCGAACCAATTTGAGCGCCTCAAAAGCGAAAAGGACGGGCTGGCGGTCAAAGCCGAGCTGGAAGCGTTTGCCCGCATGGGCTGGGAGAACATCCCTGAAGACGACCGGGATCACCGCCTCAAGTGGCTGGGGATCTTCTTTCGCAAGCGCACGCCCGGCCAGTTTATGCTGCGGCTGCGCCTGCCCAATGGGATCCTGACCAGCGGCCAGATGCGGATGTTGGCGGCGATCATCCATCCCTATGGAAAAGATGGCGTAGCCGACATCACCACCCGGCAGAACTTGCAACTGCGCGGCATCCCCATCGAGGAGATGCCCCAGATCTTGGGCTACTTGAAGGAGGTGGGCCTAACCAGCATCCAGTCGGGCATGGACAATGTGCGCAACATTACGGGATCCCCCCTCGCGGGCATTGACCCAGATGAGCTGATCGACGTGCGCGGCCTCACCCGCAAGGTGCAGGACATGGTAACCAACAACGGCGAGGGCAACCCTTCCTTCACCAATCTGCCGCGTAAGTTTAACATCGCCATCTGCGGTTGTCGCGACAACTCCGTTCATGCGGAGATCAACGACCTGGCCTTTGTGCCGGCCTTCAAAGCGGGCAAGCTGGGCTTCAACGTCTTGGTGGGGGGCTTTTTTTCGGCCCGCCGCTGTGCCGAGGCCATCGGGCTGGATGTCTGGGTGGATCCGCGCGATGTGGTTCCTCTGTGCGAGGCGGTGCTGCTGGTCTACCGGGATCACGGCCTGCGGGCCAACCGGCAGAAGGCGCGGCTGATGTGGCTCATTGACGAGTGGGGCCTGGAGAAGTTTCGGGCGGCTGTGGAGCGGCAGATTGGCCATCCGCTCTCCAGAGCGGCGGAAAAAGATGAGGTGGTCTGGCAGAAGCGGGATCTCCTGGGGGTGCATGCCCAGAAGCAGCCGGGCTTGAACTTCGTTGGCCTGCACGTGCCGGTGGGACGGCTGAATGCCCTGGAGATGATGGAGCTGGCCCGCCTAGCGGAGGTATACGGCTCCGGGGAGCTGCGGCTGACGGTGGAGCAGAACGTGCTCATCCCCAATGTGCCCGATTCGCGGGTGGCGCCGCTGCTTAAAGAGCCGCTCTTGAAAAAGTTCTCCCCCAACCCAGGGCCCTTGCAGCGGGGGCTGGTGTCCTGCACGGGCAACCAGTTCTGCAACTTTGCCCTCATCGAGACCAAAAACCGCGCTGTGGCTCTAATGGAAGAGCTGGAAGCCGAGCTGGAGATCCCGCAGACGGTGCGCATCCACTGGACGGGCTGCCCCAACTCCTGCGGCCAGCCCCAGGTGGCCGATATCGGCCTCATGGGCACCACCGCCCGCAAGGACGGCAAGCCGGTGGAAGCGGTGGACATCTACATGGGGGGAGAAGTGGGCAAAGACGCCAAGCTGGGCGAATGTGTGCGTCGAGGGATCCCTTGCGAAGACCTCAAGCCCGTCTTGGTGGAGCTGCTGATTGAGCACTTCGGGGCCAGGCCGCGCCAGCGTCCATCGGCTGCTCAAACTGCTTCTTCCCCCGTGATGGCTTGCTAAGTAGGGGCCAAGTCTGGGGAAGGTTTTCTCTCTGCGTCGTTCAAAATCTTGGAGGTTCCGATGTCTAAACTGTTCTCCCGTCGCCAATTTTTGGCCGGGGCAGCCGCCCTGGCAGCAGGAGCAGCCGCGGCTGGGATCCCACGCGCCCAATCGCAATCTTTGGGTCAGGGCTACTGGGTGGCCCAGGCCGATACTCCCGAGACCCCGCGGGCCAAGCTGGGGTTCATTGCTCTCACCGACGCCGCCCCCCTGATCATCGCCAAAGAGAAGGGGTTTTTTGACAAGTACGGCATGAAGGACGTGGAGGTGGTCAAGCAGGCCTCTTGGGGCACCACCCGCGACAACTTGGTGCTGGGATCCGCTGCTGGCGGCATCGATGGGGCGCACATTCTCACCCCCATGCCCTATCTCATCACCACCGGCAAAGTTACCGATGGCAAGCCGGTACCGATGTACATTCTGGCCCGCCTGAACTTGGACGGTCAGTGCATCAGCATTGCCAACGAGTACCGGGATTTGCAAATTGGCCTGGATAGTTCCCCCCTCAAAGCCAAGTTTGCGGAAGCGCGAGCTGCCGGCAGGGATCCCAAATGCGCGGTAACCTTCCCCGGCGGCACCCACGACCTGTGGATGCGCTACTGGCTGGCCGCCGGCGGGATCGATCCCAATGGCGATGTCTCTGTCATTGTGGTGCCGCCGCCCCAGATGGTGGCCAACATGAAATCCAAAACGATGGAAGCCTTCTGTGTGGGCGAGCCTTGGAATGCTCAACTGGTGAACCAAAAAGAGGGCTATACCGCCCTCACCACCGGCGAGCTGTGGAATCGCCATCCTGAGAAAGCCTTTGCTCTGCGGGCTGACTGGGTGGATGCCCACCCGAAAGCCACCTTGGCGCTGTTGAAGGCGGTGCAAGAAGCCCAGATCTGGTGCGACCAAATGGAGAACAAAGAGGAAATGTGCCGGATCATCGGCGACCGCCGCTGGCTGGGGGTTCCTGTGGCCGATATCTTGGGTCGCGCCAAAGGCACCTTTGACTACGGCACCGGCAAAGTGGTGCAAAACAGCCCCCACCTGATGAAGTTCTGGCAAGACAATGCTTCCTACCCCTTCAAGAGCCACGACCTTTGGTTCCTGACCGAAGACATCCGCTGGGGCTATCTGCCCGCCGACACGGATACCAAAGCCCTGGTGGACAAGGTCAACCGAGAAGATCTCTGGCGCGAGGCCGCCAAAGCCATTGGCCAAGAGGCCGCCATTCCCCCCAGCACCTCTCGCGGCGTGGAAACCTTCTTCGATGGGGTGAAGTTCGACCCCGAAAATCCGGCTGCCTATCTGGAGAAATTGGCCATCAAGAAGCTGGCCTAGCCTGCTCCTTCCAGGGCTTGCAGAACACCTGCAAGCCCCCTGTCCGAGAGATTTCCCTAAGAGCCCCCAGACAGGTTCAAATTAAACCTCTTCTCTCTTGCACTTTCCCTACGCTGACTTTGACCATAGCCCTACTCTCAGCAAACTATGCATCTTCTCCACTTTGCCTTGAAGGTGGGCTGCCACCTCTTCCCTTTGCTCATCCGCTTAGGCCGTTGGCTGCTGAGCCAAGGTGCCTCTCTTCAGGCCCATGCCGGGATCCCTTCTGCCACGAGCTCTGGATCCGCTTGGAGGCAACGAGTCCGGATCCATCAAGCGCTGCGCCGCATTCTCTTGCCCGCTACGGCAATTTTCATCGTGCTCCTGCTCTGGCAAATCCTCTACAGCCGGCCCGGCGCCAACCTGCCCACCCCGCTCCAAGTTTGGCAGGACACCTGGGATCCCCTCATTAAAGATCCCTTTTTTGACTACGGCGGCAACGCCAAAGGACTGTTCTGGCAAATCTGGGCCAGCCTGCAGCGGGTGTTCATTGGGTTTTTCTTGGCCAGTCTGGTGGGGGTTTTGGGCGGCATGGTGATCGGGGTCAACCGCTGGCTGCATGAGGCTTTGGATCCCATTGTTCAGGTGTTGCGCACGGTGCCACCTCTGGCTTGGCTGCCGATTTCTTTGGCCGCCTTTCGCGATGCCAACCCCTCCGCCATTTTTGTTATCTTCATCACGGCCCTCTGGCCCATTTTGATCAACACCATTGCCGGTGTACAGCGGATCCCACAGGACTACCGCAATGTGGCCAGAATTGTACGCATGTCCGGCTGGAAGTATTTCTTTAAGATTGTCTTTCCGGCCACGGTGCCCTACATCTTTACCGGCCTGCGCATCGGGGTAGGCCTCTCTTGGCTGGCGATTGTGGCTGCAGAAATGTTGGTTGGCGGGGTGGGCATCGGCTTCTTCATTTGGGATGCCTGGAATAGCTCCCGCATCAGCGAAATTATTGTGGCTTTGATCTATGTCGGCCTGGTTGGCCTTTTGTTGGATCGGGTTACGGCTTGGATTGGCTCGCTGGTGGTTGCCGAGGATCACTAGGTTGGACTGAGCCCGGAGTTGGCTGCTGACAGTTTGCTCACTTTTCAAAAATGAATCTCAAGGGATCCCTTAGGTAGCATCATGAAGACTCAGCCCTACATCGAAGTTGACCATGTAGACAAAGACTTTTTCCTGGACAATGGGGAGGTTTATCCCGCTCTAAGAGACATCCATCTGGAGATCCAAAAAGGGGAATTTGTCTCGCTAATTGGCCACTCCGGCTGCGGCAAGTCCACCCTCCTCAACATCATCGCCGGCCTGGAAAAACCCTCCCGCGGCGGCGTGCTGCTGGAAGGCCGGCAGATGACGGAGCCCGGCCCGGAGCGCATGGTGGTGTTCCAGAACTATTCCCTGCTGCCCTGGCTGACGGTGCGGGAAAACATCGCCCTAGCCGTGGACGAGGTGCTGGGATCCCTTCCCCAAGCAGAGCGAGCCCGCATCGTGGAAGAGCACATCCGCCGCGTGGGTTTGCAGGGGGCAGCCGACAAGCGGCCCGCCCATCTGTCGGGGGGGATGAAACAGCGGGTGGCCATTGCCCGGGCTTTGGCCATTCGCCCGCGGGTGCTGCTGCTGGATGAGCCGTTTGGGGCGTTGGACGCCCTCACCCGCGGCAGCCTGCAGGAGCAACTGATGGAGATTGCCCAAGCGGAGCAGCTCACCTGTATTTTGGTTACCCACGATGTGGATGAGGCGCTTCTGCTTTCGGATCGGGTGGTGCTGCTGACCAATGGCCCGGAGGCCCGCATCGGCCAGATCTTGCGGATCCCGTTTCCGCGGCCGCGCCACCGGTTGGAAGTGGTGAATCACCCCGAGTACTACAGCCTGCGGGGGGAGATGATCTACTTTCTCAACCAGCAAAAGCGGGCCCGCCAGAAAACTCCTACCCGTGTGGCCATCGCCAAGGGGGGGCTGGAAAAAGTCAACTTGGCAATTGGCTTTGTGCCCCTCAACGACTGCGCCCCTCTGGTGGTGGCCCAAGAAAAGGGCCTGTTTCAGAAGTACGGCCTGGAACAGGTCACGCTGGTCAGGGAGCCGGGCTGGAAAACCATCTGGGAAGGGAGCCGCTCCGGTCGGCTGGATGCGGCCCTGGTGGTGGCCGGGATCCCTTTGGCCTCTACCCTGGGGGTGGGCGGGGTACCGGTGCCTTTGGTAACTGCGCTTACTGTTTCCCGCGGCGGCAACGCCATCACCTTTGGGCGCCGACTCCTGCTGCAGGCCTTCCAGAGCCCCTGGGATCTTCGCCAGTACCTCCGCCAAACTCCCGATACGGTTCATACGCTGGGGGTGGTGCACCCGGCCTCGATGCACAACTTCCTATTGCGCTATTGGCTGGCCAGCGGCGGCGTGGATCCGGATCGAGATGTGACGTTGACGGTGATCCCGCCGCCGCAGATGGTGGCCCACCTCAAGGCCGGCAACATCGACGGCTACTGCGTGGGCGAACCCTGGAACTCCCGCGCCGTGCGGGAACAGGTGGGGGTTATCGTTGCCACCACTCCCGAACTCTTGCCCAGCCACATCGAGAAAGTCCTGGCGGTGCGCCAAGACTGGGCCCAAAGCTACCCCCGCACCCACGTGGCTCTGGTCAAGGCGCTGCTGGAGGCCTGTCACTACTGCGATCAGCCGCAGCACCGTCCCCAGATCCTGGAGTGGCTGGCCCAGCCCCAGTATGTGGGCGTGGTCACAGCCGATCTGGAGCCGGGGTGGAGGGGCATCCTGCAGCGGGGCATTGCCGATGAATCGCAGGTGATTGTCGGTTTCCACCAGTTTGCCAACGGGCGCAACACCTGCCCCGAACGCTTGGAGCACCTCTGGATCCTGACGCAGATGGCTCGCTGGGGCATCTGCCCCTTCCCTCGCAATTGGGTTGCTGTCCTCGACCAAGTGCTGGATGACAAAACCTACGCCCTAGCTGCCAGAGAACTGGGGCTGCCGGATCGGGCCCACGATCGCGGGGCTTTGCTCTTTGCCGACGGATCCCGCTTTGATGGCGAGGATCCCTTGAACTACCTGGAGTCGGTGGCCATTCGCCAGGAGCTGAAGCTGCAGGAATACCCCCTCAGCAAGGTCTAGTTTTTGCCCTACTGAACTCAACTGGAAGGCTTTATGATGACCCACTCTCGCTTAACTTCTTTGTCCTTTTCTTCAGCCTCTTCCCTCTCAGGTCTGCCCCTTCTTTCCCTTCAGAATGTGGGCAAGACCTACTTTACGGCGGCAGGAGCCTTTGTGGCGCTAGAAAATGTCAACTTGGAAGTGGCCGCCGGCGAATTTGTCTGCATCATCGGCCACTCCGGCTGCGGCAAGTCCACCTTGATCAACATGGTGGCCGGGTTTTCTGCTCCTACTTCGGGATCCATCACCCTCAAGGGCCAGCCCATCACCGCCCCAGGGCCGGATCGGATGATGGTGTTCCAGAACTATTCCCTTCTGCCCTGGCTGACGGCTTTTGAAAATGTTTATTTGGTGGTGGACCAGGTCTATCCCGATAAATCCCCCAGAGAGAAAAGGGAAATCGTTCAAGAACACCTGGAACTCGTGGGTTTGGCCGAAGCAGCCCACAAGCGGCCCAAGCAGCTCTCCGGGGGTATGAAGCAGCGAGTGGCCATTGCCCGCGCGCTGGCGGTGCGCCCAGAAGTGCTGTTGCTGGATGAGCCCTTCGGGGCCTTGGATCCCATTACCAAGCAAGAGCTGCAGGATGAGCTGCTGGCCATTTGGCGAGATCACCGCTGCACGGTTTTGATGATTACCCACGACATCGACGAGGCTCTTTATCTGGCAGACCGGGTGGTGATGATGACCAATGGCCCTGCTGCCCATATTGGCGAGATTTTGACGATCCCCTTTGGGCGACCGCGCAGCCGCGCGCGCATCATGGAAATGCCGGAATTTTACGAATTGCGCAACTCTGCCCTCGACTTTCTCTACCGTCGCTTTGCCCATGAGGAGAACTAATCAGGGAGTTAACCCTCACCCCTGGCCCCTCTCCCTGAGGGATGGCCCAAGCGCTCCGCGCCGCTCACGCGACCACCCCTGGCCCCTCTCCCTGAGGGATGGCCCTCACCCCCAGCCCCTCTCCCTGAGGGAGAGGGGAGTTAGAGGGGCGCGTTCGCGGCAGCGTTCGTAGCAATCACGACAGTAACGAAGCATTTCATTGCTATTTGGAATGACCATACTGCAGAGACTCCGTCCTGCTTGGGCGATTGGATTTGCGATCCCAGTTGCCGCTCCCCTCAGCTTTTGTTCCACTTACGGTAGCAGCGGGCGGTGATGAGATAGGGATGAAACACTTCTAAGAAGTGGCTTTGCAACACCTGAAAGAATTGCTCGACTTTTTGCGGATCGTCCAGGTGAAAAGGAAATTCACCATTAAACCCCTTGAAAAAGTACCAGTTGATCAACAATTTGCCTTCCGGCTTAAGCCAAGCGTAAAACTGACGCAACTGCGCTGCCGGATCCGGCAAATGCTCTAGTACATCGAAGCAGATGACGGTGTCAAAGGGGATCCCTTGCGGGAAGGTTTCCGGGCAGTGGATCCGTTCGCCTAGGCCCAGCTTTTCCGCCCGCAGTTGCACAAACTGCCGATGGATGGGGTTGATATCCCAGAAAATCACCTGCTCCACCGCCGGGCAGAGAGCCGCCCCAATGGTGTGGGTGCCAATGCCACCGCCAAAATCCAGCACCAGACCGCGGGCATGGTCGGCCACCAGGCGCAGGGTATTGCCGATGTAGTCGGTGCTGCTCAGGTGCCAAGCGGCCAAGTCCAGCAAATAGGCGGATCCCACCCGATCCCGGTAAAAGGCGTCTGCCTGATCCCAGCCGAAGTCGCGCCGGCCCAGCTCTGCCAACTGTTGCTGCCCCAGCCGCAGCTTCTCCCGCAGCTCACCAGCCTCAAGGCCCAGGAAGGATCCCAGATGGGCTGCCAGGTCGAAGCCATTTTGCCAGTAGCCGCTCAGGGCAGGGGGCATGGGAGGCACAGGAACCCAAAACTCGGCAGGGGGCTGGGTTGAGAATCATTCACCCCATCAAGCGGCGGTGAAGTCGTCGTTCTCTCTGGGCGTCTCTTTCGAGGTTGCTCTCTGGGATCCGGCCAGGGCTACATTGTCGCCGAGGGTCGGCGGCCTCAAGAGAGCCGCTAGCGTCTCCGGGCTGAGGCGGTCGGTGCTCTCCACAATTGCCGTCACATTCGGGCCGAAGCCTATCTTATCCAAAAGCTCAAGGCGATGGGACAAAACCCGTTTCCCATTGACAAACAAACCATTGGTGCTGCGGCGGGATGCCGAGCTGCCGTCGAAGATCATGTAGCCGTATCCGGCCCGGTTCTCTTCCGGAATGCGGATAATCAGGGCGTGTTCTCGCGAAACACAAGGGTCGCAGAGGCGGATGTGGTTGCTGGCTGCCCGGCCCACCGAGTAGTAAATCTTGTCCAAGACAACGCCGCGCCGACCCATCTGATCGGTGAAGATCAAGACCCAGTGGACAGGGTTGGGTTGGGCAGCAGGAGCGCTCATGCTCATCTGTGGGTACGCCCGGCGCTGAGGCGGTCAGAAAGGGCAGCCCAGAGACAGCCAGGCAATCAAGCCGCAAAATGCGGATCCCTCTCTCTCCTCAGCCGCTACAGACTCCAATCATACACCACCATTCTGGGTCAACAGCGCCGTCTTGCCACTCTCCTTTTCTTGAGGGCCAACAGGCTGGAAAGATGGGTTCGTTGCAAAAATAACAACTGACCCAGAACAACTCGGTCTGACTTCTAACCTGGTTGGGGAACTCTTCAGAAGCGAGAATGAGCAGGACAATGGCCAGCGCCTGCCAGATGTCCTTATCCAAGCCTTCGGCCAGAGCAAGGGTCAGAAGGTCTTGCTCCCTCAAGCACAGGAGGGATCCGGTTGCAGGTTTGGCTCGAACAGGAGATCATAGAGTTTCGTTGAAACCAAAAGCTCCCCTTGACAGCGTGACGGTGGAATCTAAACAGACTCAGCTAGACCCTCAGCCCGCCGGCCTTACCACAGCTACCGGTACCATCAAAGCCCAGTTGGATTTGTTGCTACTGGGGCTGGAATCCCTGAGCGGAGAAAGTTCTGAGGCGGTTCTGGCTGCAGCCAAAGCTCTAGACTTGGAAGATCAGATTGGCGATCGGGTAGCCCTCTGGCGCCTGCGCAACGCTAACCCTCTGCGCCGCAGCAGCGGTGGGCGCAAGAGAGTCGATATCGAAGAGGCCCGCGCCCTGGTGATGGTGATTGCCCATCTGGCTGCTCAGCAACAGGCCCGTATCCGCAGCACCTTGGAACAACTGGAAGCTGCTGTCGAGCAGGAGCTCAGCCCTTTCCGTCAGCCGCTGGTGGGAGACTACCTAGATGAATTTCTCTCTCACTATCGCAGCCGCATGGTGGATGGGGATGTGCGCGACGAGAACAGCCTTGCCGAGCTGGCCCTGCGCATCTTGATCGAGCTGATGTTCTACAGCAGCCCCAGAGGGGCACAGCGCCTGTGGAAAGCCTTGCTCAGCCGTCCTGCGATGGAGTTGCCCGCCGGCAGTGACCTAGAAGAAGGGGAGGTAGCCCATAGCTCCGGATCGGATGCTTTGCCCTCTTCCTGAAATAGACTCCTTCTCCTGGGATCCTTAGTCTGTGTTGTTTCGGTTGCCATGCCCAGTCTCACCCTTCTCAGCCATACCTATCAACAGCCCACCTCGACCCTCACGGTGCGGGGAGAAGCGCCCGGCCTGCCCGAAGCTGCGGGGGGTTCCTCAACGCCGCTCCTGCGAGCCATCCAGCAGAACTTCGAGTGTCAGTTGGAAATTCGCCAGGGGGAGACCAGCAAAACTCTGCAGGGGGACAGTGTTTGGCTCAACGATTTGATCACGGTGATCGACCGCTACGTCGGATCCCATCTGAGCGGAGAACCCAAGGGAACCTTCAGCGGTACTGTGGCCATCCGTCCGCTGGATTTTATTTTTCATCGCCTCACGGTGCGCCAAGGGGAGGATCGCATCGCTCAGGTGGATCTGTCGATGACCCAGTTGTACGACCTGCTGGAGAACCTTTCCCAAGTGGCCGATGACATTCCCCAACTGGCCAGTCTGAGAACTCCGGTGAGGCGGGCTTGGTATCGACAGCCCACCGGGATCGCCGCCCTGCTGGTGGGAGGGATCGCTCTCGTGGCCGGTGTCGGGATCTGGGCCAGCCGCCCACCCAGGGATCCTACGGCTGCCAACTCGGTGCAGGAGCAGCTCACCACCCCTGCGGTGTCGGGTCAACCGCAGCCTTTGGCCACAACTGCCCCAGAACTTGACTCAACAGGGCCGGCTCCCCTTCTCCGTCTGCGAGACACTCTGGCAGAGCAATGGCAGTCTCCCCCTGATTTGCAGGAGAGCCTGGTCTATTGGATAACCGTGGATGGGACGGGATCCCTGTTGGCTGCCGAGCCGGAGAATGAGCTGGCCCGGCAGCGCCGCGCCGCAACTCCTTTTGCCGACCTGCCGGAGTTGCCGCGGGATCCCTTGCCGACAGGCGCGCGACAGTTCCGCGTCAGCCTGGAGCCGGGCAACCGAGTGGAAATCGCCCAGGACAGATAGCCATCTCGACAAGCCAAGCTGAGGGGGGCACCCGGTCTCACGGGACGAGGGCAATGAGGATAGAGTGGAAGAGTTCCCTTTATCTAGATCGCTGCCCCTCTATGACCGCAACCATCGAAGTGCCCAAGCGAGGCTTACCTGTCACCATCATCACGGGTTTTTTGGGCAGTGGGAAAACCACCCTGCTCAACCACATTCTCAGCAACCAAAAAGGGATGCGCACGGCGGTGCTGGTCAACGAATTCGGCGAGATCGGCATCGACGGCGAGCTGATCGTCTCCAGCGAAGAAGACCTGGTGGAGCTGAACAACGGCTGCATCTGCTGCACCATCCGGGATGACATCGCCGAGAGCGTGCTGCGCCTGATGGAACGCTCCGCCAAAATCGACTACCTGGTGGTGGAGACCACAGGATTGGCGGATCCCTTGCCGGTTGCCCTCACCTTTTTGGGGCCAGAGTTGCGGGATCTGACGCGGCTGGACTCGATCATCACCTTGGTAGACGCCACCAACTTCGCCCCCGACCTGTTCAACAGCGACGTGGCCTACAGCCAAATTGCCTATGGGGATGTGATTCTCCTCAACAAAACGGACTTGGTCGAGCCGACGGAAATCGAGCGCCTGGAAAAACGCATCCGCGAGATCAAGGAAGATGCCCGCATTTTGCGCACGGTCAACAGCGCAGTACCCCTGGAGCTGATCCTGGATACAGATCTGTTTCAGTCCAGCTCTCTGCCCCAGGAGGAGGCTCACGACACTGAGCATGGGCACGAGCATGACCATGAGCACGACCACGAACACAGCCACGAGCATGGCCACTCGCACCGCAGCCACATCGAGGTTGATGGTTTTAACTCCCTAGCTTTTGAGAGCGATCAGCCTTTTTCTCTAGACGCCTTCCAGAACTTTCTCAATGAGTTGCCCGAGGCAGTCTTTCGGGCCAAAGGGATCCTGTGGTTTGAAGAAAGCCCAGAGCGACATATCTTCCACCTCAGCGGTCGGCGCTACACCCTCAGTAGCGATGCATGGCCTCGCCAGCCCAAAAACCAGTTGGTGCTCATCGGCCAGCACCTCGATACGGCCAAGCTGCGGCAAAAGTTGGAAGCCTGTCTTGTCCCTGCACCCGTCCAGGGCTAAGAACTGGGTGGCAGCTTAGAAGCGTCGGGCCCCGTTCCCCCAGCCTCGCGAGGGGAGCCTTGAGAGAGGGCATCCCAGCCATGTCCGACATTTTTGTGATGATCCGCAACCAGGCCAACAACGCCCTCACTTCCATCGACGGGATCCCTTTTCTCAGTTTCTTGGAGCGAGAGGGGCAGTTGATCGCAGAAGAAACCATCGAGCTGATTTATGCGGATGCTGGATTTGATGACCTGCCGGTTGGAGAATACACTGTGGGGGTAAGGCATGAACGGGTGGAGCCCCCCAAAGCTACCTGCCCAGTAAGTATCGCCTCTGAGGATGAGGTTGTTTTGGTAACATTTGTTTACCTTGAGCCCGAGCGGGTTCTGCTGACGATTCATGTCTCTGTGGAGAAGAGGTTGTAGCTATGACGGTCAAAGTCATCCCATCGCACTCGATCAAAGCCTTTCGCTATCGGGTGTTTTGTTTGGGACACGATCTCTGGAATGCCCGGGATCCGATTAGCCGTGCCAACCTGGCCCTACAACTGGCCGACGCGGCCACAACCCTGGCTCGCATGGAAGTCCAAGCCGCTCAGCCCTTCAGCTCAAGCCCTTCCTATTCCCTGCCAGAAGCAGGCCATCGGTGATTGATCCAGGCCGGCCTTGAGGCCAGAGGCAAGGGATCCCGCCTGACCCGCATCACTCCCACTCGATGGTGCCGGGTGGCTTGGAAGTGATGTCATAAACGACGCGGTTAATGCCCGGCACCTCGTTGACGATGCGGTTGGAGATGGTGGCCAAGAGGTCGTAGGGCACCCTGGCCCAATCCGCCGTCATACCATCTTCGCTGGTAACCAGTCGTACCACCACTGGGCAGGCATAGGTGCGCTTATCCCCCATCACCCCCACCGAGCGCACTTCCGGCAGCAGCACGGCAAAGGCTTGCCACAACTTGGGGTAGTAGCCGGAGCGGTTGATCTCCTGGCGGACAATCATGTCCGCCTCGCGCAGGGTTTCCAGCCGCTCTTTGGTGACTTCGCCCACAATGCGGATGGCCAGTCCCGGCCCCGGGAAAGGATGGCGGCCAACAATTTCTTCCGGCAAACCCAACGAGCGGGCCAGTTGCCGCACCTCATCTTTGAAGAGCTTGCGCAGAGGTTCTACCAGCTTAAAGCGCAGATTTTCCGGCAGCCCGCCGACATTGTGGTGGCTTTTGATCTTGACGGCAATGCGCTCTCCGGTCACCGGATCCACATTGGTATTGGCCGACTCGATCACATCGGGGTAAAGAGTACCCTGGGCCAGGTACTCGAAGGGGCCCAGCCGCTGGGATTCTTCCTCAAAGACGCGAATAAACTCTGCCCCAATCCGTTTGCGCTTCTCCTCGGGATCGGTGACCCCCTGCAACTGCCGGAGAAACCGCTCTTGTCCGTCCACGTAGTGGACAGGGATGTGAAATTGCTCTTGGAAAAGGCGCAGCAGCCGCTGCGGCTCATCCTTGCGCATGAACCCCTGATCGATGAAGACGCAGGTGAGCTGGTCGCCGATGGCCTTGTGCAGCAAAAAAGCCAAAGTAGAGCTGTCCACCCCCCCCGAAAGGGCCAACAACACCTTCTTGTCGCCCACGCGGGCCCGGACTTCCCGAATCGCCTCCTCCAGAAAAGCTTCCGTTGTCCAGGTGGGCTCGCAGCCGCAGATGTGATAGACAAAATTGCGAATGAGAAAGGCACCGGCCTGCGAGTGGGCCACCTCTGGGTGAAATTGCACCCCGTAAAGACGGCGAGTGGGATCGGCAATGGCGGCACAGGGGGTGTTGTCCGTGGCAGCCAGGGCGTGAAAACCTGGCGGCAACTCGGTCACCGCATCCCCATGGCTCATCCACATAATGCTGTTTTCCGGCAAGTTGGTGAGCAGGTCGGTGGGATCCAAAATGTGCAGGGCGGCACGGCCGTATTCCCCCTTCTGGGCTGGCTCCACCTTGCCCCCCAACTGCTGCACCATGAGCTGCATGCCATAGCATACGCCCAGGATGGGGATCCCCAAGTTCCAGATCTCCGGGTCACAAGCAGGAGCGCCCGGCTCATAGACCGAGTTGGGGCCGCCGGAGAGGATGATGCCCTGGGGCCGCATTTGCCGCAGGTGTTCAGCAGTGGTGCGGTAGGAAAGGATTTCCGAATAGACGTGGGTTTCGCGAATACGACGGGCAATGAGCTCCGAGTACTGGGATCCAAAGTCGAGAATAACGATCATCTGGCGCTGCACCTTGAGGGGGGAGAGAGATAGGTCAGAGCTAAGGAGAGATGCAGAAGCGCTCACAAAACCTCGCACAGTGCAGAAGAGAAAACCCGAACCAAGAAACCAACTTGGCTGTGGATAAGAAACGTTAAGGACCTTTCCATCGTAGCAGGGATGGGGGATTTTCTTGCAGCCGCCTGTCCTGGACAGCTTCTCCCAGGCCCGCTTTGAGAACAGAACTTCTCTGAAAAACTGTCTGATGAGCCCTGCCCCGCCAGCCAAGCGATGGCTCCCAGTAATAATCGCAATAGTGAACCCAGAGACGCCAGGGCCGAGTCAAGACTTATGATCGTAAGGAGGCGATCCAGACCGGTGGGGATATTGGCAGGGATCTGCGATCCATCGTTTTATGTCCATTGTGGCTGAATCCTTTCAAACCTATCTTCGTCGTCGCCGCCGCCTGCTGGCCCGCCGCCTCCAACGGCAGCAGGGGTGGGGTGTGGTTTTGGCTTTGTTGGCTTTGTATTTGCTCAGTTGGGATGCGCCGGGCCAGGCTGGGCTATTGCCGCACCTGTGGAGGGGGCAACCCCTGTGGTTGGTGGTGATCCCGCTGTTGGGGGGAGGGCTGTACAGCTTGGGTGCAGGGCTCATCTGGATGCTGCGGCAGCGCCGACTTCCCCAGGGATCCGCAGGTTCTGCTCAGCTTCTGGCCCAGATGATCAGCTTGCCCCACTTGGCTTTGGCCGCTCTGCTCTGGCTGGGGTTGGCCATTTGGGGAGAGCATCTTCTGCCTTTTCTGGCCCAGCAAAAGCCGCAGTTGTTGGCAGGCCTGGTGATCAGTTGGCTGCTGGCCCAGGGGTGGAGTTTTCTGCAAACGGGTTGGGTGGTAGAGGCTGGACAACTGTGGGCCGATTATCTGCAGGAGTTGCGCGGCTCTGTATTGCAGCCCTGCTACCAGCGCCTGGAAACCTGTCGTCGCTCGCTCCATTTTTACCATGCCATTTGGCAAGATCTGCAACTGGAAGAACTGGAGGCCCAGCACCTGATTCAACTGTTGTCTGAGTCGCTGCTGCCGCTGACGCTGCCGCTCAAGGTTTATGCTCAGCGGGTTCACCATTGCTGCCAGCAGTTGGCGGCCTTATTGGCCCAGATGCAAGAGCGGGTAGAACGGCTGGAGCAGGTGCTTTTGGATATAGAGCTGGAGTTGGCTGCCCAGCAGCCGTTGCAAGCTCAGCCCCAACCGATCAACTTGCTGGCAGAAGATTGGGCCAACTGCCAGGAGCTGGATTTGCAGGAGCTGGTGTGCTTGAACCAGGAGCTGCTGGGCGCCGACCGATCTTTGCAGGGCTTGACCCAAGAGCTGAAAGGCTGGGCCGACCGAGCCATTCCTGCCGGATTGCAACTGGGATCGCGATGGCTGGGATCCCTGGGATGAAGAAGGCTGCCCCGCCTGCCTCTGAGCCCCCCGAACTGGAGGCCCTCTGGGAGAGCTGGCTGGCGGAGCTGGGCTGGCAGCCTTCTGAGCCGCAGCGGCAGCAACTGCAACAGCTCTATCCCCTGGTGATGGCCGGAAACCGCACCCAGAACCTGACCCGCATCACCGCTCCCATCGATTTTTGGGAGAAACACCTGTGGGACTCGCTGCGGGGCCTGCGCTTGCTGGGATCCTGGGCGGCGATTCAAGCTCGGCCCTGGCGGGGCATCGACATCGGCACCGGGGCAGGGTTTCCAGGGATCCCGGCCCAAATTGCCCTGCCCCAGGCCAGCTTCACCCTATTGGACAGCAGCCAACGCAAGATTGCCTTTGTGCAAGAGGCCCTGCAGCAGCTCTCCCTGACCCAGGCGCGGGCGGTGGCCCAGCGAGCCGAAATCTGGGGGCAAGACCCGCAGGAACGCGGCAGCTACGATCTGGCCCTGGCCAGAGCCCTGGCAGCGGCAGAGGTTTGCGCCGAGTATTGTCTGCCCCTGCTCAAGGTGGGGGGACGCGCCATCCTCTACCGTGGCCATTGGATCGAGGCAGAAGCCCAAACTCTGGAGCGAGCCCTTTCTCTCCTGGGGGGGAAGCTGATCCACGTCGAAGCCTTCACTACCCCCCGCAGCCACGGGATACGGCATTGCCTGCTGGTGGAGAAAGTTGCCCCCACACCAGCTTGCTATCCCCGCTCTCCCGGCATTCCCAAACGCCAGCCGCTGGGCCAAGGCAAGCGCTGCTAACAGTTGGGATCCTTAATTTCCTAGTTCAAAAAAGCTTCTGCAAATTCTTGGAGAAAGATCTTGGACAGGTAGTTTGCAAATGCCGTTGGGGAGACTAAGATGTGGTTGGCATCAGATTCGGATTGAGCCAATGGTCTAACCAGGTGAGCTTCCGAACTGAGCGCTAAAGGTTAAGGTTCGGAGTTCGCTACGTTATGACCATTTTTGTGGGCAATCTGTCCTTCAAGGCCAGTGAAGAAGATCTGCGGCTTGTGTTTGCCGAGTACGGCACCGTCAAGCAAATTAAGCTGCCGGTAGATCGGGAAACGGGCCGCAAGCGCGGCTTTGCTTTTGTGGAGCTGGAAAACGAGGCCGACGAGCAAAAAGCCATCGACGAGCTGGATGGCGCCACCTGGATGGGCCGGGATCTGAGGGTCAACAAGGCAATGCCACGTCAGGCCAGCGCAGGCGGCAGTCGAGATGGTCGCTCTTCCCGCTTCTAATCGGATAGGCTCTGGGCCGGGGATCCCTCTCTTCTCTCCCCGGCCTTTAGCTTTGGCCGAAGATGACTCTGGCCAGAAAGGCTAAGCCAAACCAAACGGAGGCCACCAAGACAATGGCCGGGCCGGAGGCGACGTTGAGGTAGTAGCTAGCGTACATCCCCAGCAGGCTAGCGCTGACGCCAAAGAGGGATCCCAGCAGCATTACCTGGTGCAGGCGAGGCGCCAGCAGGTAAGCTGTTGCTGCTGGCGTGATGAGCATGGCCAGCACCAGCAGCACCCCCACCGCCTTCATGCTGGCCACCAGAGTGAGGGAGGTGAGCGCCATCAGCCCCCATCCCAACCCTGCAGTAGGCAGGCCGGCTGCCTTGGCCCCCAGGGGATCGAAACTGTAGAAGGTCAGCTCCTTAAAAAAGAGGGCCACCAATCCCAGCACCAGGACGGTGATGCCCACCACTGTCAACACATCAGCGGCGCTCACCCCCAGGAGGTTGCCGAAGAGGAAGTGGTTGAGATCGATGCGGGCCCGCCGTTGGATTAACGTGATTAAGAGGATCCCTAGGGCAAAAAAAGCAGAAAAGACGATCCCCATGGCCGCATCGGGCTTGAGGGGGGTGGCGGAGCGGATCCACTGGATGAGCAGAGCGCTCAGTAACCCCGCCACGAAGGCACCGACAAAGAGGTTGAGATCCAGCAGGTAGGCAATGGCCAGGCCCGGCAGCAGCGAATGGCTGAGGGCATCCCCCAGGAGGGCCAAGCTTTGCACCAGCAAATAGCTGCCCACCACCGCGCAGAGAACGCCGATGGCCACCGCCACCAGCAGAGCCCGCTGCATAAAGGCAAACCGCAAGGGATCCGCCAGGGTGTGCCAGAGCCCTTCCATACCACCCCTCACCCCCTAGGCAGCTGAGTCCAAGGGCAGGATGCGGCCATAGGCCCGCTGCAACACCTGCGGCTGCAGCACCTGCTGCGGGGATCCCTGGGCAATCAGGACGCGGTTGAGGAGAAGCACCTCATCAAAGTGGGCCAGCGCCTGCCCCAGCTCGTGGTGCACCACCATCACGATATGGCCGGCGTCGGCCAACTCCCGCAAAACCTGAAACACAATGGCCTCGCTGGGCTGGTCGATCCCGGCCAGCGGCTCGTCCAGGGCGTAGATCTCGGCTGCCTGCGCTAGAGCCCGCGCCAAAAACACCCGCTGCTGCTGTCCCCCTGATAGCCGACCGATGGGCCGATCCCGATAGGCCCCCATCCCCACCCGCTCCAGAGCTTGCGCTGCCCGCTCCCGACCTTGCGGACCGATGCGGCGCAACCAGCCGGCAGCTCTCACCTGTCCCATCAGCACCACATCCCACACCGTGGCCGGAAAGCTCCAGTCGATGGCCGACCGCTGCGGCACATAGGCCACCTGCTCCCCCCGCAGCGCCTGGCCGCCGTAGCGCACCTCGCCCCCCTCTTTTGGCACCAACCCCAGCAGCGCCTTGAGAAAGCTGCTTTTGCCAGCCCCGTTGGGGCCCAGGATGCCCGTGATGCACCCTGGCCGGATCTCGGCGCTGATCCGCTCCAACGCCAGCAACTTGCCATAGCGCACCGTCAGATCCCGCACCACCAGAGAGGCCGGACGAAGAGGGAGAGCAATCGCTGGCTTTTTCATTTTCCTTTCATTTTCGCCAAGACCAGTGTACCCTAAGGGGAAACTCAAATAGTGAAACAATTATGAAAACCAAGATCTTTTCTTTGCGCCGCTTGGTGGTGGGGCTTGGCCTGCTGATGGGCGGTTGGACATCTCTGGCCAGCTTGGCTGTGGCACGTCCCCGCGTTGTGGCTACCACCACTCTGATTGCCGATTGGGTAGAGCAGGTGGGTCAAGATCGCATCCAGCTCAGCAGCCTGCTGCAGCCGGGACAGGATCCCCACGTCTATGAGCCGACACCGGCAGATGCCGCAGCTCTCGAGCAGGCGGATCTGGTGTTTTACAACGGCTACAACTTGGAGGCGGGGTTGATTCGTCTCGTCAACGCTGCTGCTCAACGGGCGCGGCGGGTTGCCCTGGCCGAGATCCTCGACCCCATCGTCAGGATCCCGACGCCGGATCCCCATGTATGGGGCAATGTGGAAAACGTCATCCTCATGGTGGAGCCCATTGCCCAGGAGCTGGCGGAACAGGTGCCCGGCGAAGCGGCTTTTTTTCAGGCCAATGCCGCCGCCTATCGGGCGGAGCTGGAAGAGCTCCACGCCTGGATCGCGGAGCAGATTCAGACCATTCCCCCTGCCAACCGGGTTTTGGTGACCACCCACGCTGCCTTTGCCTACTACACCCAAGCCTACGGCCTGAAGATGGGGGGATCCCTCTTGGGGATCAGCACCGAGGAACAGCCCAGCGCCCAGACGGTGGCTCGGTTGGTGGAGGAGATCCGCGCCCTGGGGGTGCCGGCGGTTTTTGCCGAGACCACCCTTAACCCCGCTCTCATCCAAACGGTGGCCGCCGAAGCGGGAGTCCAGGTGGCCGAACAGGAACTGTACTCGGACTCCCTAGGGGAGCCAGGCAGCGGTGCCGAAACCTACATCGCTATGATGCGCCACAACACCTGCACGATTGTGGGGGCCTTGGGCGGATCCCCTGATTGTCCTTGAGGGGCAGAATCGAGGCAGGGGGGCTGAGTTTTGTATGATAGGGGCTCAGACCCTTGTTTTCTTACCGCGTCCATGCCTGCTGCTATCCGTCGCCCGCCCCGTTCCCTCTATTGTGGCCAAGTGCGCCCAGCTCACATCGGCCAGAGTGTCACCCTCTACGGCTGGATCGACCGCCGCCGCGACCACGGGGGCGTGATCTTTCTCGATCTGCGGGATCGCTCCGGCATTGTGCAACTGGTGGCCGATCCCCAGAAGACCCCCCTCTCCTACGAGCTGGCGGGGCAGGTGCGCAACGAATATGTGGTACGGGCAACGGGAACGGTTCAGCGGCGGCCTGAAGACTCCTTTAACCCCCGCCTGGCCACCGGCGAAGTGGAGGTCTACGCAGAAGAGCTGGAAATTCTCAGCCGCGTGGGCAAGCAGCTTCCCTTCAGTGTCTCGGGGGAGGAAGGGGAAGAGGTGCGGGAGGAGATTCGCCTGCGCTACCGCTACTTGGACTTAAGGCGGGAGCGCTTGTCCCGCAACCTGCAACTGCGCCACCAGGTGATCAAGGCCATTCGCCGCTTTCTGGAGGACGAAGAAGGCTTTATCGAGGTGGAGACCCCCATCCTCACCCGCTCCACCCCCGAAGGTGCCAGAGATTACTTGGTGCCCAGCCGCGTCAACCCCGGCGAGTGGTTTGCCCTGCCGCAGTCGCCCCAGCTTTTTAAGCAGTTGCTGATGGTGGCTGGCGTGGATCGCTACTACCAAATTGCCCGCTGTTTTCGGGATGAAGATCTGCGGGCAGACCGCCAGCCGGAGTTTACCCAGTTGGACATGGAGATGAGCTTCCTGGATCAGGAGGCAATCTTGGAGCTCAACGAGCGGCTCATCGGCCACATCTTCAAAACCGTCAAAGGGATCGACCTGCCCCGTCCCTTCCCGCGGCTGACCTACGCCGAGGCTATGGCCCGCTACGGCTCCGACAAACCCGACACCCGCTTTGGGCTGGAGTTGGTGGATGTTTCGGGGGTGTTTCAGGGATCCCGCTTTCAAGTCTTCGCCAAAGCCCTGCAGCAGGGGGGAGTGATCAAGGCTCTGCCGGTGCCCGGCGGCGACGAGAGGATCTCCAACACCCGCATCAAGCCCGGCGGCGATCTGTTCAAGCTGGTTACCCAGTACGGGGCGGGCGGCCTGGCCTTCATTCGGGTGCGCGCCGGCAGCCTCGATACCATTGGTGCCCTCAAGGAAAGCCTTAGCCCTGAGCAGGAGAAGCAGTTGCTGCAGATGACCAACGCCAAGCCAGGGGATCTGCTGCTGTTTGGGGCAGGGCCGGCTGCCGTGGTCAACGAGTCGCTGGGCCGCCTGCGGCTGCACCTGGGGCAGGAGCTGGGCTTGATCCCGGAGAACGCCTTGAATCTTCTCTGGATCACCGATTTCCCCATGTTTGAGTTCAACGCCGAGGAAAACCGCCTAGAAGCCCTGCACCACCCCTTTACCGCTCCCCACCCCGACGACTTGGCCGACCTAAAAACGGCGCGGGCCCAGGCCTACGACCTGGTCTGGAACGGCGTGGAAGTGGGCGGGGGATCCCTGCGCATCTACCAGCGGGAGATCCAGGAGCAGGTTTTCCAGGCCATCGGCCTTACCCCTGAGCAGGCGCGGGACAAGTTTGGCTTTTTGCTAGAAGCCTTTGAGTACGGCACGCCGCCCCACGGGGGCATCGCCTACGGCCTAGACCGGCTGGTGATGCTGCTGGCGGGGGAAGATTCCATCCGCGATGTCATCGCCTTTCCCAAAACCCAGCAGGCCAGGTGCTTGCTCACCGGCGCCCCTGCCGGCGTCGAGGCCAAGCAGCTCAAAGAACTGCACGTGGCTTCCACCTATCAGCCCAGCTAAGGGATCCCTCCACCTGTGTGGGAGGATGGATAAGCATGTACCCCTACTCTTGGGTCTCCTTATGCTAGATCTGACCGGAAAGAAAGCCTTGGTAACTGGCATTGCCAACGAGCGCTCCATCGCCTGGGGCATTGCCCAGCAACTGCACAAAGCGGGAGCTACGTTGGGGGTTACCTACTTGCCAGACGAGCGGGATCGCTTCAAAACCAAAGTCCAGCAATTGACGGAGCCCCTGCAGCCGGATTTTCTCCTTCCCTGCGATGTGCAAAGCGACCAGCAGATCAACGATCTGTTTCAAGGGGTGGCCCCAAAATGGGGTCAGGTCGATATCTTGGTTCACTGCCTGGCTTTTGTCAAAAAAGAAGAGCTGAGCGGCAACTTTAGCGATATCTCGCGGGAGGGGTTTGCCCTGGCCATGGATGTGAGCACCTACTCCCTGATTGCCCTCTGCCGGGCCGCCAAGCCCCTGCTGAGAGCCGGCAGCAGCATCCTCACCCTCACCTATCTGGGGGGAGTGCGGGTGGTGCCCAACTACAACATGGCGGCGGTGACCAAAGCGGGCCTGGAAACCTGCGTTCGCTACCTGGCGGCCGAGCTGGGCCCCGCCGGGATCCGGGTCAACGCCATCTCTGCCGGGCCCATTCGCACCCTGGCTTCTTCGGCGATTTCGGATTTTCATGCCATGCTGCACGCGGTGGAGGAGAAGGCTCCGCTGCGGCGCAATATCACCCAGCTCGAGGTGGGCAATGTGGCCGCTTTTTTGGCCAGCGACCTGGCCAGCGGCATTACCGGCCAGGTGATCTACGTGGATAGTGGATATAGCATCCTGGGTTTTTAGGCTCTTGGGGATCCCCCTGGCATGAATCGCTTCTCGCCCTTGCAGCGGCTGCTGCTCACCTGGATTTTGATCGTCATTAGCGGCTGGCTGGCCCTACAGGTGGGCCGGCTGTTTGGCCATCTGCTCACCACCATCCTGACGGCGGCGGTGCTGGCCTTTTTGCTCAACTATCCGGTACAGGTGCTGCGGCGCTATCGGGTCAGTCGGGGTTTGGCGGTCACCCTGGTTTTTGCCCTGTCGGTGGTGCTGCTGGCCTTGGTAGGGATCGCCATCGTGCCCATCCTGGCCAAGCAGGTGGTGCAGTTGGGGGCGCGGATCCCGGAGTGGGTGGATACCTTACAAAGCTGGCTGGATCAAATCAGCCTGTGGGCGGCAGAGCGCAACATCAACCTCGGCCAGACAGAGCTGGTGAACACCCTCCTCAACCGCCTGCAGGCCAGCGCCGAAAAAATTGCCGGCCAATCCCTGGACATCCTCCTGGGCACCTTTAACCAGGTGATCGATTTGGTGTTGGTACTGGTGTTGGCCCTCTACATGCTGCTCTACGGCGGCCAGTTTTGGCAGGGGTTGCTCAGCCTCTTTCCCAAGCCCTGGGGGCCGCGCATCGGCGAAGCCCTGGCTCTGAGTTTCCAGAACTTTCTCATCAGCCAGTTGGTGTTGGGGTTCATCATGGCCCTGATGCTGGTGCCAATTTTTGGTTTTTTGCGCGTGCCCTTCGGGCTTTTGTTTGGCCTGTTGATCGGCCTGCTGGAGGTGATCCCGCTGGTGGGAGGCTTTATCGGCATCGGCGCGGCAGCGGTGCTGCTGGCCTTTCAGGATATCTGGCTCAGCCTCAAGGTGGTGCTGGTCTCCCTAATTGTGCAGCAGGTTAAGGATCGGGTCATCGCCCCCCGCCTGATGGGGGAGCTGATTGGCCTCAACCCGGTGTGGATCTTGATCGCCCTGTTGGTGGGGGCGCAACTGGGGGGCATCTTGGGCGTGATCATCGCCATTCCCCTCTCTAGCGTGGTCAAAAGCCTCTACGAGATCGCCCGTTCTGCTGACTTGGCCGCCGAAGAGGGTGGCAAGCTGACCTCTCTTGGCGAAAGCCTTAGGGAAACTCGCCGGGATCCCGCCTTGCCCAAGCCAGAGACCTAGCAGGTCTAGCCCCTTTCTCGCAGACGACTCTTCCAGGCAGCAACCTAGCCCCGATCCCCATCTCCCCTCTCCCTCTGGGAGAGGGGCCGGGGGTGGTCGCGTGGGCGGCGCGGAGCGCTTGGGTCTCTGGGAGAGGGGCCGGGGGTGGTCGCGTGAGCGGCGCGGAGCGCTTGGGTCTCTGGGAGAGGGGCTGGGTGTTGTCCTAGCGAATTTTTCCCTCAATAAAAGGCACCTCTAGCACCTTTTCGTGGTGGATGGGGCCATGGCCGAAATAGCCCCCTTCCCCGAACAATTCGCCGTGGTCGGCGGTAACCGTGATGTAAGTGTTTTTGGGAACTAGGTCAAACAGTTGCTCAAAGACCCCGTCCAGGTAGCGCACCGCCTCGATCTGCCGTTGGCGCAGCTCCTCCAACTGGGCAGCGCTGAAAAAGGGGATCCCGGTCTCTTCCCCTTCATCCAGGCGCTTTAACACGCCATTGACCCCAGAGATGCGGGGCCACAGGCCGGGATCCTCATCCGGCAACGCGTAGGGATAGTGGGTTTCGCCCACATTTAACAAGTAAAAGCTGGGGCGATCCGGCTCAAAGCGCAACTGCTCCACCATGGCCGCCATATCGTTGTGCTGGGGCATGAGGCGGTAGGAATCGAAGTCGCGATTGAGCAGGGTGCTGGGGTTGAGCACCGGCAGGGAGACCATGGCGTGGGTGGTATAGCCCAGTTGGTGCTTCAGTAGCGTCGGCAAATAGAGGTGGGGCAGCAGATGCTTGAACTCAATCGGTTGGCGGGTGCCGAGGCGCTCGTTGTAGCGCAAGTAATCCTGCTTGTAGTGTTCGGAAGCAAAGACCTGGGTGGGGCTGGTGTGGG
This sequence comes from Synechococcus sp. OH20, assembly GCF_047502685.1. NCBI lineage: Bacteria > Bacillati > Cyanobacteriota > Cyanophyceae > Synechococcales > Synechococcaceae > Synechococcus > Synechococcus sp. OH20. The sequence goes on from NZ_JANSIQ010000022.1 coordinate 38,765, forward strand.
GCAGCAGGCCCATGAGCAGATTGTAATGGGCGGGAGCCGTCCAGGAAGCGTAGCTCCAGCGCTTTTCCAGGGATCCCAACTTGAGCAGATGCTTGGGGTTGGCAGCCAGCAGGCTGTCGAAGCGGCAACTGTCGAGAACGATCAGCAGATAGTTATTCTGTCCCTGGGGTTCCGGTCGAGGGTCGGACTCAGACAAGGGAGCCGCAGAAGATCGCCACCAGTTTAGGAGTCCCATTCCTCTTCCTCCTCGACAGGATAGGGCCGTCGGACGATCCGCCAGTTGGGGGCTGTGGCCGCGTCGCCTTCCTCCTCAGGTTCACCGGGTTCGCGAATGCGTTCCGGCGGGATATTGGAATAGGAATAGCGGCCTGCCTGGGGATCCGGCAGATCCTGAGGCAAATAGTGGTCAGGGGGGATGATCTGCGCTTCCAAGAAGCGCACTCGCTCGATGAGCTGGTTTAACTTGCGGATTGCCTGTCGCTGGAACACCCGGTCATGCAGCCGCCAAGCGCCCACATACAGAAACCCCAAGCCCACTCCTACCCCATAGGCAGTCAACAGCGTCAGCGACAAAGGAATCGCAGCGCCGGCTTGACCGGCCACAACGACCGCTGCTGTGGATCCCCAGTTTTGGACGAGGAAGACGAGCAGGATCAGTATCCACAAGCCCAGGAGTATGGAGCGGATGCTTCTGCTCGCGTCGGCGGAACGGAGTCCTTGCATGGCCTCAACCCTTTCATTACGCTATCCTGCTTCCTCTTCTCCACCGGTCCGGCAGCGGAGAGCTTGGCCGCGCCCCAATCCAGAGGGATGAACCCCCTGGCTTTTCAGAGCAACTGAAGAGATGGGCGGTACAAGATTCGAACTTGTGACCCCTTCCGTGTGAAGGAAGTGCGCTACCACTGTGCTAACCGCCCGTAGGTACTACTTTAGCAGCTATCCGACTAGAGCAGGATTCTATATTATGCGATGATCGCTTGACAACTCCCCGACCTGCTGGCTTGCTTCCGCATAGCGATAGGCAGGAGGATTCTGGGATGATCGAGTGCCCCGCCCCTTACCAAGGCCTGCGGCGGACGGGGCTTGTACCCCAGAGCCAAGGGTCAGCCGTTGAGCCGAAAAGCCGGACGGCCATAGAGATGCGGAGATGTCAGAGATAGCCGGGATCCGGCCTGAGGGCTACAGTAAGGAGCAGGGAGCTGTAGGGTGCTATGGCCTACTCACCGACCGAAGAGGCAATTGCCCTGCTCATCGATCTGGCAGAACGCGGCGAGATCGACCCCTGGGATGTCCAGGTTATCGAGGTTATCGACCGCTTTCTGAGCCGCATAGCCTCCACCAGCAGCAGCCATGACCTGTCTGAGTCGGGACAAGCCCTGCTCCATGCTGCCATGTTGGTCTATCTCAAGGCGATGGCTTTGGCAGAACCGGAAGTAGACGAGGGTGAGCCCAGTCCGGCGGATGTGGAAGCGGATCCCTTGCCAAGCTGGTCTTTGGCGGACTTGGATGGCGTGTTGCAACCCAGGGCGGTGCCGCGTCTTCAACGTAGCCGGCCTGTCACCCTCAAAGAACTCATCGTCCACCTGCAAGAGCTGGAAACCCTGCTGGAGCACCGGCCCGAAGCTGCCCCAAGGCCCCTATCCCAACGGGTTTCTCGCCAGCAAGCGCTGTCAGCCATCACCCAGCTAGCCCACCCGGAGAATCTTTTGGAAACCACCGCCGAGCTAGAGTCGCTGCTGGCTCAACTTTGGCAGCAGGGCCTGACCCAGGTCAGCTTTGCGGCTCTCCAGCAGCACTTTTGCCAAAACGGCAGCAGCGGTGCCATTCACCCCATCCAAGTCTTCTGGTCATTGCTGCTGATGGCTGCCCGCTCCCAGGTAGAGCTGTGCCAAGAGGAGTTCTACGGCCCATTGACCATCCGCCCCCGCCCAATGGGATCCCTCCTCCCCACAGCTCTACAAGCTGAACTCTAGAGAACCACTCTAGTCGTGGTTGCTCTCCCGCTGCCCCTCGACATCCTGCCGGGCACGATCCACCCGTTTGAGATCTTCCCCAGTTGAGCGCACCGGCAGCTCGGCAGGAGTCTCCCGATCCAGGTAGTAGTCCTCGACGAGGCGCTCGCCGCTGGGATGATCTTCCCCTTCCGCGGGCAACAGTGGCGAATGCAGCAATTCAGCAGGGGGACAATCTTCCGAGATGAGCAAATCCGACGTGCTAAGCATTCCCTTGGGAATGGTGGAAAGGCGCTGGGCAACAGCCCCAATGCTTTCCAGACGAATCATCTCCTCCCAAGAGCAGATCTCCTCCTCGTCTTCCGTTTCGTAGCGAACCAGGATGGTATCCCCTTCGATATCGAGGATCTTGGCTCGTTCCAGCCAGCGTCCCTGATCGCGCAGGTAGATCCACACATCCTTGCCTTCGCGGCTGAGTTGATAGATCCTACGATGAAGCACGGTCCCCTCCTGAAGTGAAAGATCCGGGTGAGTTGTGGGGGCTACCCAGCTCATCCCTCCATCTTAGCGGCTGCATACCGAGGCTGTATGCTTTTCCACAGGGCAGCCAGAGCCTTTGCTTCTGAGGTGTTGGTTCTTCAGGAGGAGGAAGGGCGCCACCAAAGCACCTGTTGACTTAGCGTGACTGGGGATCGCCAGCCTATCGAGATATGGTTATTTCAAATAGCAATGCAACGGTTTGTTACGTCGTTATTGCGACGCAACGCTGTCGCGAAGGTGCCGCCCTAACTCCCCTCTCCCTGAGGGAGAGGGGCTGGGGGTGAGGGATGTCCCTGAGGGAGAGGGGTTGGGGGTGAGGGTGGGAGTGAGGAACACTTGGGGAGTGTCTTGATCTGGTTTGAAGTGGCCATACCATGCGCATTGCCATTGTCGGGTTGGGGTTGATCGGCGGATCCCTGGCCCTCAAGCTAACCGAAAAGGGATATCCCGTGTGGGGGATGAGCCGCACCCCGGCCACCTGCCAACAGGCTCTGCAACGGGGCGCTGTTCAAGGCTGTGGAACCGAGTTGGCCCAGTTGGCCCGCTTTGACCCTCAAGTGGTGCTGATCTGCACCCCTTTGGATCAGGTGTTGGCCACCCTAGCCGCCTTGGTGCCTTATCTATCGGCAGAGACCGTGGTGAGCGATGTCGGCTCGGTTAAGCAGCCCATTGTTGCTCCGGCAACCGAACTGTGGCCTTTGTTCGTGGGAGGGCACCCCATGGCCGGCAAAAGCCTACAAGGGATCCAAGCGGCAGAAGCCGGCTTGTTTCGGGGGCGGCCTTACGTGCTCACTCCCATCGCCAAGACCCAACCGCAAGCTCTTGCTGCCATGAAAAAACTGGTGGCTGCTGTTGATGCAGAAGCCGTTTGCACCGATCCCGCGCGACATGACCAAGCGGTGGCCTGGATCAGCCACTTGCCGGTGATGGTCAGCGCCGGTTTGATCGCAGCCGTCAGCCAAGAGGCGGATCCCGCCATTCTGCATTTGGCTCGCACCCTAGCCAGCAGCGGATTCCGCGATACCAGCCGTGTTGGCGGAGGGATCCCGCAATTGGGTTTGGAGATGGCCCGCCACAATCGGCAGGCGCTGCTGACTACCCTGTGCAGCTACCGAGCGCAGTTGGGACAGATAGAACGGTTGATCGAGGGTGAAAGGTGGGACGAATTGCTGCTGGTGCTGCAACGAACTCAGCAGGAATGGCAGCAGTTCCCGGTTAACCAGCCCCGCAGAGTTCCTCAAGACCTGGGCAATGAGGAAGGGTAGCGGGCGCAGCTCCGGTGGGGTTGGGGACGTTCGTGCTACCTTGGGCTTGTGTTGGACGGATTGAGCTTATGTCGAGTATGGCCCAGCTTTGGCTCTACCACCTGGAACAATGGGCAACCCAGCTTGTCCAGAGTCAACTGCAGCACCTCTCTCCCGTCAGCCTGCTGGCGGTGGGCCTGGCCGGCTTGCTCACCAGTCTTTCCCCCTGCACGCTATCGATGCTGCCGGTGACCATCGGCTATATCGGCGGCTACACCCCCAACCCTGATGAAGGGGCCGGAAAAGTGCGTCGGCACATCTGGGCCCAATCTTTGGGTTTTGCGGCTGGGGTGGCTTTTACCCTGACCCTGCTGGGTTTGGGGGCAGCTTTGCTGGGCCGCGTTTACGGACAGACGGGATCCTTTTGGCCTACTGTGGTGGGGGGAGTTGCTATTTTGATGGGGCTCAACCTGCTGGAGGTGATTCCCCTGCGCTTTCCCGCTTGGTTCAACCGGTTGGAGATCCCCGGCGAATGGCCCAGGTTAGGCCGGGCAGTGTTGCTGGGATCCACCTTTGGCCTGGTGGCCTCTCCCTGCAGCACGCCGGTTTTGGTGGCTTTGCTGGCTTGGGTTTCCACCACGGGGCAGCCCTGGGTGGGGGGCGGGTTGCTGCTGGCCTATGCGCTGGGGCTGGTCTTGCCGCTGCTGTTGGCAGGGGTGTTTGCCGGCTCGCTCAAGCAACTGCTGGCCCTGCGGCGCTGGTCGGGCTGGTTCACCTATGCCAGTGGCGTGGTGTTGGTGGGCTTTGGTACCGTGACGATCCTCTCCGCTTGGGCCTGAGGGATCCCTGCCGCTACAGGCTAAGATGGGGCTGCCCTCCAGTTGGGAGCGGCATCCAAGTCTTGAGCTAACAACTTCCCATGGTTATCCACCCTCTTCCGCTGTTGCGGCGGTATTGTCGCCATGAGCTGCTGCCGCTGCTGGCGGATCTGCGCCTAGCCATCGGCCTTCTCTTGGCGATTGCCCTTTTGAGCGCCCTGGGCACGGTGATCGAGCAAGAGGAAACGGTGGCCTTCTACCAGGCTCACTATCCTGAGCATCCGGCCCTGTTTGGCTTTCTCACCTGGCGGCTGATCCTCAAGCTGGGGTTGGATCACGTCTATCGCACCCCTTGGTTTCTGGCCCTGTTGATCCTCTTTGGCAGCAGCCTGGCCGCCTGTTCTTTCACGCGCCAGTGGCCGATGCTCAAGGTGGCCCGTCGCTGGAGCTACCTCACCCGTCCTTCCTCCTTCCAGCGGCTGCCCTTTTGGATCTATCTGCCCCAACACTCCCTAGAGGGGCTGCCGCAGCGGCTGCGACAACGGGGTTATGCGGTGTTTGAGGAGGGATCCCGGCTCTACGCCCGCAAGGGGCTGATCGGACGGTTCGGCCCCATCTTGGTGCACGTCAGCCTGCTGCTGATCCTGTTGGGGGCCATCTGGGGCAGCATCGGGGGCTTTAAGGCCCAGGAGCTGATCCCCAGCGGTGGGGTTGCCGCCATTGAACATGTAACCGGGGCAGGGGATCTGGCTCATCTGCCCACCTGGCAAATTCGGGTTAACCGCTTCTGGATCGACTATGCTCCCGACGGACGGGTAAAGCAGTTTTACTCAGATCTCTCGATTCTGGATGGGGGACAGGAGGTCAAGCGCCAGACCATCTCTGTCAACCATCCCCTCTCCTACCGCGGCGTGACCCTCTACCAAGCCGACTGGGGCATCGACAGCATCCGCATCCGCCTCAACAACAGCCCCTCCTTCCAAATTCCAGTGGTGCCGGTGCCCACCCAGGCGGGCAGCAAGCTCTGGGGCGCTTTTGTGCCCACCCGACCGGATCTCAGCGAGGGCTTGACGCTGTTGTTGCCAGATTTGCAGGGGACGGCCCTGCTCTACGACACCCAGGGCCAATGGGTAGGATCCCTGCGCCAGGGCATGAGCCTGGCCCTCGACGAAGTGGCTCCGCAGCGCTTTCCCAACCCCCTTACCCTGCACCTAGATGAGGTTATCGGCGCCACCGGCCTGCAAATGAAATCGGATCCAGGGATCCCTCTTGTCTATCTTGGCTTTGGGCTGTTGATGCTGGGGGTGGTGATGAGCTATTTCAGCTACAGCCAAGTTTGGGCTCTGGAGACGGAAGCAGGGCTTTACCTGGGGGGCAAAACCAACCGCGCCCTGGTGACCTTCGAGCGGGAGTTTGCCCACCTGGTGGAGCAGCAACTGCTCTCCTCTCCCCCTTCTCCGGCAAAAGAACTCAATCCCGCCGCTCGCGTCAGCGGGACGGAGTCCTTAGCCAACGGCTAGCCTACCCAAGTGGCGTCTGTTTGACCAACAACACTGCCCAGGGTTATCTAGCTCCCCTCTCCCTCAGGGAGAGGGGCTGGGGGTGAGGGTGTTCCTCAGGGAGAGGGGCTGGGGGT
>NZ_JANSIQ010000023.1:0-2696 GCF_047502685.1 Synechococcus sp. OH20
TTCTCTCCTTCCTCTTGAAACCTGTACCCTATTTTAAATTAACAGGCTGTAAGTATTTTTTCTTTAGGATTTTGGAAGTCTTCCAGGGGTGGGGTGTTTCCTGCGCTAGGGTAAATGACGTATCTCCCCGGCCAGGGCCTTTTTTTGCCGATGCCTTGTTCATATATCCTTTAATACCTTACCTTTTTCTATCCCTTTGCCAAAACCACTTGGAGAAGAAAAGCCGAATGTTGCGTCTTGACCCCGATCCCGGCTTTCAGCCTTCGGATCCGTTGCAGGACAACCGTGGTCGTGTGGCCATCTTCATCGACGGATCCAATCTGTTCTATGCCGCTCTGCAACTGGGCATTGAGATCGACTACACCCGCCTGCTGAAGACGCTGACCGGCCGTTCTCCCCTTCTGCGCTCTTTTTTCTACACCGGCGTCGATCGCAACAACGAAAAGCAGCAGGGGTTTTTGCTCTGGATGCGTCGCAACGGCTACCGCGTGGTTACCAAAGAGCTGACCCAACTGCCCGATGGATCCAAGCGGGCCAACCTGGATGTGGAAATTGCTGTGGACATGTTGTCGCTGGTGCGTTGGTACGAGACGGCAGTGCTGGTGAGCGGCGATGGGGATTTGGCCTACGCGGTCAATGCCGTCAGCTACCAAGGGGCACGGGTGGAGGTGGTCAGCTTGCGTTCCATGACCAGCGACCAACTGATCAACTTGGCAGATCGCTACATCGACCTAGAATCCCTCAAAGACCAAATTAAGAAGACCAATCGCCCCTCCTATCTGTACCGACCCGGGTTCACCACCGACGAGGAGGATGAGGGGTAATTTTTCTCTCACCCCCCACCCCAAAGGAGGGGGTTCAGCGAGATTGCAAAGTTGAAGGGATCCCCTGCAGGAGGTAAACGGGGTTGAGGGGGGCGAAGCGGGTGCCTTCTGCCAGGGCTGTGGAGCGGGAGATCTGGATGTGTTCTAGCCGCACCTGCCAGCCCTGCGAGCGCAGCCATTGCAGGGTTTCGCTGCAGGTTTCCAGGGTGGCAAAGTTGGCCACCAAGATCCCCTCAGGCTGTAGGCGGGCCGCCACCACCGGCAGCAGATCGCGGATCCCTTTGCCGCCTCCCCCCAGCAACACCCGATCCGGATCCGGCAAGTCGGCCAGCACCTGGGGCGCTGCCCCGGAGATCACGTGCAGGTTCTCCAGGCCGAAGCGTTGGCGGTTGCGCCGGATGAGACAAATACCCATGGCGTTGCGCTCAACGGCATAGACCTGGAGCTGGGGGGAGAGGCGGGCGATCTCTACGGCCACGGAGCCGGTGCCGGCCCCGACATCCCACACCACTCCCTGCCGCGGCAATTGCAAGGCCCCCAGGGTGAGCAGGCGGATGGGTTGCTTGGTGATCAGGCCGGGCTGGTCGGGAAAGGTGTGGAACTGATCGTCGGGGATCCCGACTAGGGGCCAGCGGCGGGGATCCGGTTCCGGGTCAACGCGGCGCAACACCACCAGATTGGGGCTGGGGAAAGCGGAGTTCTCACCTTCCTGCAGAGGCAGGATCTGCTCGTGGGGGGATCCCAGTTGGCTGCATACCCAGCCCTGGTAGCGCACCGGCAACCGCAGGTCGGCAATGAACTGGGCCAAGCTGGCTGGCGTGTGCTCTGGGTCGGTAAGCACCACAATCACAGGGGATCCCTGTTTGAGAGCGGGTTCCAACGGCTCCATTCCCCGCCCGTGCAGACTGAGAATGGTGGCCTCCTGCCAGGGGATCTGCAGGCGGTTGAGGGCCAACTGCACCGAGCTGACTTGGGGGTAAAAAGCCAGTTGCTCCGCCGGGAAATACTGGGTCAGCAGGCGCCCAATCCCAAAAAACAGGGGATCCCCGCTGGCCAATAAAACCAGGGATCCCTGTGCCAGCTCCTTTTGCAAAAGCGGGATCCAACTTTCCACCAATCCAGTAAGCCGGATCTGGCGAGCCGGATGGTCGGCAAAGTGCTGCAGCAGGCTGGGGGGGCCGGCCAGGGTTTGCGCTTGGGAGAGGGGGGGGATCGCCCAAGAGGCCACCGAGCCATCTCCAGCTACCCCTACGACCGCAAGCTGAGGCAACCGGCTCGCCATCTAGCGTTCGACAGGCGGGTGGTACTGGCGCATGTGGTTGAGAAAATCCAGGCGCAACTCCGCCACTTCCCGCTGCATCTCCCGCATTTCCCGAATAAAGCCCAGATGAGCCTCGATCAGGCGGCCATCCCGCTCCCGAAATTGCTCCATCATCATGGCTTGCGCTTCCCTCAGCTCGGCAAACCCGGCCTGCATATCGCGGCGAGACTCCTGGATGGCCCTCTCCAGCTCATCTCCCCGCTCTTCGTTCTGGCGAATCCGCTCCTGGTTGTGCTGAATTAACGCCCGGATCTCCTGGATTTCGGTCTGGAGCTGGGCTTCGATGGCCTGCCGCTCGGCTCGCATTGCAGCCATCTGGGCCTCAAAGCGCTCGGCGGCCCGCTGCTGTTCGGCCCGGATCTCGGCGATCTGGGCTGCAAAGGCCTGTCGCATTTCCGTCATCTGGGCCTCAAAGCGCTCGGCAGCTTGTTGCCGCTCGGCCCGGATCTCGGCGATCTCGGCGGAGAAACGCTCAGCGGCCCGCTGCTGCTCAGTTCGGATCTCGGCGATCTGGGCTGCAAAGGCCTGTCGCATTTCCGTCATCTGGGCCT
>NZ_JANSIQ010000023.1:2796-5271 GCF_047502685.1 Synechococcus sp. OH20
CAAAGCGCTGGGCGGCTCGCTGCTGCTCGGCCCGCAGCTCTTGAAGCTGTTCTTGTTGGAGCTGAAGGTTGCGGATCAGCCACTCCTCTTGTTCGGGGGTCATGGGAAAGGTCTGAAGATGTCGTTCCAATTCTAGTCAGTTGGGAATAGGATCCCGGCGAGCGGCCAGCAGCAGAGCATTGACGATGGCAGCGGCCACCGGGGATCCGCCTTTGCGGCCCTCCACCCGAATCTGGGGGACATCGGTTTGTGCCAATGCCTGTTTGGCCTCCTCCACGGCCACAAAGCCCACCGGCACCCCGATCACCAGGCTGGGCCGGATCCGCTCTGCCCGAATCTCTTCCACCAGCGCCAGCAGCGCCGTGGGCGCATTGCCGACAACAAAGATGGCTTCCGGGTAGCGGCGGGCCACCTGGATCATCCCCTGGGCAGTGCGGGTTTGCCCTGCCGCGGGGGGGTCTTCCACCCAGTCCAAAGCGCAATAGAGCGGGATCCCCTGCGCCGCGAGGCCAGCTTGGATCCCGGCAGCCACCATCCTCACATCCACCACCACGGGCCTTTGCTGCCGCAGGGCCGCCAGCCCCACCTCGACCGCCGTGGGGCTAAACACAAAGCGATCCCGCAGCTCAAAATCGGCGGTGGCGTGGATGGCGCGGCGCACGATCTCATAGGGGATCCCTTGCCAGGGGTGGGGGCCGATCTCTTGGTCGATCTGGCGAAAGCTGGCCGCCGTAATGGGGTCTATCCAAGCTGTCTCATCCATCATCTCAGCCATCGTGGGATCCACAGGCGGAGCCATGGTCAGGCCGGGGGGTTTTCTACGTCCTGCTGACGCGGGCGGTCTTGTTCGGGGAAAGTCGCGCAGAACGTCCAGAAAAGCTGTGCTCAAAAGGGTTACCTGAGAGAAACGCCCCTTTAGTTCCACTCTAGACGCCCCGAAGCAGCCGCTAAGTTCGGTCTATGCTGGTGGAGATGGGCCTGTTGTTGTCACACGCTCCTCCCTTGCCTGAACCCAACTCTTCTCCCTCTGCTGCTGTCGGCGGGGCAAGCTCCCCTCCCCTCGCGCCGCCCCCCTCTTCGGTCGGCAACAGGGATCCCCTTGCCGTGCTCCCTCGCTATGGCCATTCCCAAACCTGGCTCTGGCGTGGCTGGTCTATCCATTTCACCTACACCCCCAGTCGCGCCCAAACCTCCAAGGGCCAGGTGAACTTGACGGCGGCTCCGGCCATCTTGATCCATGGCTTGGGAGCCTCGGTGGGCCATTGGCGCCATAACATTGTTCCCTTGGGATCCCAGCGCCCCGTCTATGCCCTTGACTTGCTGGGATTTGGGAAAAGCGCCAAGCCGGAGATCGCCTACAGCGTCGATCTGTGGGTGGAGCAGGTGTACGAGTTTTGGCGAACTCACATCCAGCAGCCCAGCCTCTTGGTAGGCCATTCCATTGGGGGCCTGGTGGGGGTCATTGCTGCTGCCCGCTATCCCCAGATGGTGAAGGGTTTGTGCTTGATCAGTTGTGCCGATGGGCCCCACCCGGAAGAATTGCCCTCTCCCTGGGATGCCCTGGTTCAAGCCCTTTGCGAAGGGATCCTGGCTGTTTTGGGCTGCCCGCTCACCTATCCCCATTTGTTTAACTGGCTGCGACAAACCGAGGTGCTGCGGGCCTGGATCAAAAATGTCTACAAGCGGGACGAGCAGGTGGACGAGGAGTTGGTGCAGATCTTCCAGAGGCCAGCCTTTGAGCCGGGGGCAGCCCACGTGTTTTTGGATAGCCTGAGGGCCATCCTTTGCCGTCGCTTCGACAGCCCCAAGCGCCTGTTGCCCACGCTCAAAATGCCGATTTTGCTCCTCTGGGGCCAAGAAGATCCAGCGGTGCCCAGCTTTTTGGCAGACCAATTCAAGCGCTGGCAGCCGGCTCTTACCTTGGTGAAGCTGCCAGGGGTAGGCCACTGTGCTCACGACGAGCTGCCCCACTGGGTCAACGCCCTCATTGGTGAGTGGGCGGCCAGCTTGGAGACTTGCCCCGACTTGTCCACCCACCTTCGATGGGATCCCGCGGCTGACTAGTCCAGCCAGTTGCCCTGCCAAGGTTCAGCAGTGCCCTCCCTGCTATCGATAAACTACCTCACCGCATAGGCGGGTGGGGTTTTAGCGCTACGCGCCGCTGACGCGAACAGTAGCCCTGCAGTTGGCAAGCCAACCACGAACCTCCAGGCTGGTTTATGGCAGCCACCAAAAGTGCAATGACGTTGGCACCGTTCAAATCTGCATCCCCTTCCCAGCCACAGGCCGGGTTCACACAACGAAAACGCTTCCCTTCCCGCTGGCCAATCCACAAACACCGGTGACAAGTCTGCGAGCTGTAGGCAGGCGGCACCACCACCTTTACCCCTGCTCTTGCTGCCTTGCACAGCCTGTTAAAGAATCAAGGGGTACAGTAGCAACACTTAGCAAACCAACTTCGGAAGCAGGATGGAT
>NZ_JANSIQ010000024.1:2500-5269 GCF_047502685.1 Synechococcus sp. OH20
CTTTTCACCTTTCCCTCACGGTACTGGTTCACTATCGGTCACGCAGGAGTATTTAGCCTTACGAGATGGTTCTCGCCGATTCACACGGGATTTCACCTGCCCCATGCTACTCGGGATGCGACCGGCGCCTTCCGGCTTTCGGCTACAGGACTTTCACCTTCTTTGGTGCAGCATTCCAGCTGCTTCGCCTAGCCTTCCGGCTACCTTTTGGTCGTCCCACAACCCCGCCCAGCCGTAGCTGGACGGTTTAGGCTCTTTCCCGTTCGCTCGCCGCTACTGAGGAAATCACATTTGTTTTCTTTTCCTACGGCTACTAAGATGTTTCAGTTCGCCGCGTTCGCCCCCTTGGCCTATGGATTCAGCCAAGAGTGACAAGGCTTGCACCTTGCCGGGTTGCCCCATTCGGGCATCTGCGGATCACCGCCTTTGTCCAGCTCCCCGCAGCGTTTCGTCGGTAACACGCCCTTCCTCGCCTCTGCGTGCCTAGGTATCCACCGTGCGCCCTTAACTGACTTGACCACAACCACAAACATCGGTGTTCTACCTGCTTCATGCTTCCACTTTCGGAAGCATGACGCTCTCTTGCTATGCAGTTTTCAAAGTGCTGGCCGGTTCAACCCGGCTAAAGACCTGAGCCCACGCTCAACCCTTTAGCCCGATTGTTCACCTCTTCTTCCCCTCAAGGGCAGCCCTCAAATGGTGGAGGTAAGCGGACTCGAACCGCTGGCTTCTGCCGTGCAAAGGCAGCGCTCTACCTACTGAGCTATACCCCCAATCCAGGGCAACCCACTCCCGCTCCCGTCGCCTCACCTCAACCGTCATCCTCAGACTGCTGGGGCCTTGCTGGGGTGACAGTGGGCCATCCTGGACTCGAACCAGGGACCTCACCCTTATCAGGGGTGCGCTCTAACCACCTGAGCTAATAGCCCGCCCCACCAGAACCGTGGTCAACCCTCGCCTCAACCCCGACCAACCTGGGATAACACTTGGACTGCCTACTCGTCTTGAGTGCTTTCGGCTCCGTCCCCAGTAGGTCTCCCTAAAAGGAGGTGATCCAGCCGCACCTTCCGGTACGGCTACCTTGTTACGACTTCACCCCAGTCACCAGCCCTGCCTTCGGCGGGTGCTCCGACTTCGGGCATGGCCAGCTCCCATGGTGTGACGGGCGGTGTGTACAAGGCCCGGGAACGTATTCACCGCAGCATGCTGATCTGCGATTACTAGCGATTCCGCCTTCACGCAGGCGAGTTGCAGCCTGCGATCTGAACTGAGACGCGGTTTTTGGGATTGGCTCCCGCTCGCGCGTTCGCTGCCCTCTGTCCGCGCCATTGTAGCACGTGTGTAGCCCAGAGCGTAAGGGGCATGCTGACTTGACGTCATCCTCACCTTCCTCCGGTTTGTCACCGGCAGTCTCCCTAGAGTGCCCAACTCAATGCTGGCAACTAGGAACAAGGGTTGCGCTCGTTGCGGGACTTAACCCAACATCTCACGACACGAGCTGACGACAGCCATGCACCACCTGTGTCCGCGCTCCCGTAGGCACCCCCACGTTTCCGCAGGGTTCGCGGCATGTCAAGCCCTGGTAAGGTTCTTCGCGTTGCATCGAATTAAACCACATGCTCCACCGCTTGTGCGGGCCCCCGTCAATTCCTTTGAGTTTCACACTTGCGTGCGTACTCCCCAGGCGGGACACTTAACGCGTTAGCTCCGACACTGACCGGGTTGATACGGCCAACGTCTAGTGTCCATCGTTTACGGCTAGGACTACTGGGGTATCTAATCCCATTCGCTCCCCTAGCTTTCGTACCTCAGCGTCAGTTGAGGCCCAGTTGCGCGCTTCCGCCTCAGGTGTTCTTCCCGATCTCTACGCATTTCACCGCTACACCGGGAATTCCCGCAACCCCTACCTCACTCTAGCCGGCCAGTTTCCAGGGCCTTTCCACAGTTGAGCTGTGGCCTTTAACCCCAGACTTGGCCAGCCGCCTACGTACCCTTTACGCCCAATAATTCCGGATAACGCTTGCCTCCTCCGTCTTACCGCGGCTGCTGGCACGGAGTTAGCCGAGGCTTATTCCTGGGGTACCGTCAATCTTCGTCCCCCAGAAAAGAGGTTTACAACCCAAGGGCCTTCCTCCCTCACGCGGTATTGCTCCGTCAGGCTTGCGCCCATTGCGGAAAATTCCCCACTGCTGCCTCCCGTAGGAGTCTGGGCCGTGTCTCAGTCCCAGTGTGGCGGGCCATCCTCTCAGACCCGCTACGGATCGTCGCCTTGGTAGGCCGTTACCCTACCAACTAGCTAATCCGACGCAGGCTCATCCTTAGGTGGATCGCTCCTTTCAGCTTGCGCCTGTATGGGGTATTAGCAGCCGTTTCCAGCTGTTGTCCCCCGCCTAAGGGTAGATTCCTACGTGTTACTCACCCGTCCGCCACTAACACCCGAAGGTGTCCGTCCGACTTGCATGTGTTAAGCATACCGCCAGCGTTCATCCTGAGCCAGGATCAAACTCTCCGTCTTAGCGCAAGAGCTTGTCTCGGTGGCTTGCTCGCCTAAGTCCCTCTCTCAAGAAACCAGGCGACTTCACAAATTAAAATCTGACAGGGTTGAATGCAAGCAAAGCAGTTGCTTTGCCGTTTGCTTGGCGATGGTTGACCAAACAGCTTGTCAAGGTTCTGGGGCGCCGGGGCTGGGTGGCCTCATCAGCGCTTTACTACCCTAACCCCCATAAACTCATCCCGTCAAGAGATAACTCAAAGTTTTTTCGGCGGAGA
>NZ_JANSIQ010000025.1:0-5256 GCF_047502685.1 Synechococcus sp. OH20
CACGAGCGCTTTGAGTTCCCCGAAGAAGTCCTACCCCGCGGCAACGCGCTCTAAACTGGCGCTGGCTGTCGAACGCTTGAGTTCTCTCGATCCTTCACGTGAGAGCCGGGGCCGAGCGTTCGCCTATTCAAGCCTTGGATTGGATGGGTAGGCGCTCGGCCATTCTTAAGCTCCTTTGCTTTTCACCTCTATCTTCTGCTGTACTGACTGTTACTCTTTTTGGAGGCTGGCCTCAGTGACTTCAACGACCTTTGGTTCCGCAGCGATGCAGGATCGCACCCAGGGCGGGTTTGCCTGGTGGGCCGGGAATGCTCGCTTGATCAATCTCTCCGGTCGGCTCTTGGGTGCCCACGTGGCCCACGCCGGCCTGATCGTCTTCTGGGCGGGAGCGATGCTGCTGTTTGAGGTGGCTCACTTCACGCCGGATCGGCCTATGTACGAGCAGGGCCTGATCCTGATGCCCCACGTGGCCACTCTGGGCTGGGGGGTTGGCCCGGGCGGCGAAGTTATCGACACCTACCCCTACTTTGTGATCGGCGTGCTGCACTTGATCTCCAGCGCAGTGCTGGGGTTGGGGGGCATCTATCACGCCGTGCGCGGCCCAGAAACCCTGGAGCAGTCTTTCCCCTTCTTCGGCTACGACTGGAAAGACAAGAACAAGATGACCACCATCTTGGGGATCCACCTCATCCTCTTGGGGTTGGGGGCTTTCCTGTTGGTGGCCAAGGCCATGTGGTTTGGCGGTGTCTATGACACCTGGGCTCCCGGCGGTGGCGATGTGCGAGTGATCACCAACCCCACCCTCAACCCGGCGGTGATCTTCGGCTACCTGTTCAAGTCTCCCTTCGGCGGCGACGGCTGGATCATCAGCGTGGACAACATGGAGGATGTGATCGGCGGCCATATCTACATCGGCATCATCTGCATTGCCGGTGGGATCTGGCACATCCTCACCAAGCCTTTTGGCTGGGCCCGCCGTGCTTTCATCTGGTCGGGGGAAGCTTATCTCTCCTACAGCTTGGCGGCGGTCTCGCTGATGAGCTTTATTGCCACCTGCTACATCTGGTTCAACAACACTGTTTACCCCAGCGAGTTCTACGGCCCCACCGGCCCTGAAGCCTCGCAAGCGCAAGCCCTCACCTTTATCGTGCGCGACCAGCGCCTGGGGGCGAACATCGGCCAGGCCCAAGGCCCCACCGGTCTGGGTAAGTACCTGATGCGCTCCCCCACGGGCGAGATCATCTTCGGCGGTGAGACGATGCGCTTCTGGGATGTGCGGGCGCCCTGGAAAGAGCCGCTGCTGGGCCCCAATGGCTTGGATCTGGATAAGTTGAAAAACGACATCCAACCCTGGCAAGCTCGCCGTGCGGTGGAGTACATGACCCACGCGCCACTGGGATCCCTGAACTCGGTGGGGGGTGTGGCGACCGAGATCAACACGGTGAACTTCACCAGCCCGCGCACCTGGCTGGCAGCCCACAACTTCATCTTCGGCTTCCTGTTCTTCGTTGGCCACCTGTGGCATGCCGGTCGCGCCCGTGCCGCTGCTGCCGGCTTTGAGAAAGGGATCAGCCGCGAGAACGAGCCGGTTTACCGGATGAAGCCGATCCGATAAGCACGGAAGTCTCTCGGAGATCAACCTTTGGCCCCCGGTAGGGGGCCTTTTTTTGGGGATCCCCCCCGCCAGGATTGGCAGAGAAGGAAGAGAGGATAGAGACTGAGAAGGCTGAATGTTCGGTAAAGATGCACAAAGTCCCGGTTACGGTCATCACTGGATTTTTGGGATCCGGCAAGACCACGGTGATCCGTCACCTGTTGCTCAACAACCAGGGCCGCCGCATCGCCGTTTTGGTCAATGAGTTTGGCGAAGTGGGCATTGATGGCGAACTGCTGCGGGATTGCCAACGTTGCGAGGGAGAGGGATCCATCCCCATTTTGGAGCTGGCCAACGGCTGCCTCTGCTGCACAGTGCAGGAGGAATTTTTGCCCACCATGGAAACCCTGCTGCAACGGCGGGCGGAGCTGGACGGCATCCTGATTGAGACTTCAGGATTGGCCTTGCCTAAGCCCCTGGTGCAGGCTTTCCGCTGGCCAACCCTTCGCACCGGCGCCACGGTGGATGCGGTGATTGCAGTGGTGGACGGTCAGGCTCTGGCTTCTGGGCAACTGGTGGGGGATCGGGCGGCGCTGGAAGCGCAGCGGCAGGCCGATGCGAGCCTGGATCACGAGACGCCCATTGAGGAGCTGTTTGCGGATCAGTTGAGCTGCGCCGATTTGGTGCTGCTGAGCAAGGTGGATCAGATCCCAGCGTCACAGCGGGCCCAGGTGGAGAGCTGGCTGCGGCAACAATTGCGCCCTGAGGTTCGAGTCCTCCCCTGTGAGCGGGGCCAGGTTGCCCCAGAAGTGCTCTTGGGCTTGCAGGCGGCGGTGGAAGATCAGTTGGAGCGCCGCCCCAGCCACCACGACCACGAAGAAGACCACGAGCACGAGGCCTTCGAGTCTTTTTACCTGAGCCTGGAGGGGGGCTATGAGCCGGGATCCCTAGTTGCCCAACTGCGTCAACTGGCTCAAGAGGAATGCCTCTACCGGGTGAAGGGGTTTGTGGCCGTGCCCCACAAGCCGATGCGGCTGGTGCTGCAGGGGGTGGGAGGGCGATTTGAAACCTACTACGACCGGCCCTGGCGCCCGCAAGAGCCGCGGTTGACCCGCCTAGTGTTCATCGGGCAGAGGCTTAACCGGGAGCGCATTGCCGCTCAGCTTCAGGGCTTGGCTCACAGAGAAGCAGCGGCTTTTACCGGCTGATCCCTGTCGGGATCCCTCACCCCCAGCCCCTCTTCCAGAGGGAGTGATCCCCTCACCCCCAGCCCCTCTCCCAGAGGGAGTGATCCCCTCACCCCCAGCCCCTCTCCCAGAGGGAGAGGGGAGTTGGCGTGACCCTATAAAAGCGGCCTAGAGGTAGGCATCTAGGAGAGAGGCCACGGTGGGGAAGTGGCAGGGCAAGCCCAGGGCTGCTGGCGAGAGGGCCGGATAGACAAAATGGCGGTGGCGCAGACAGTACTCGTCCCACGCCGAAAGCCGCACCCCAAACAGAAAAGCCAAGCTGCGGAGGAGTCCGAGGGGCAAGGGCAGGCGGAAGTAGATCCGCTTTCTGAAATAGGCGCACACCTGTTCCACGCACTCATCCACAGACAGAGGGGGGTTGCCCAACACCCAATCGCCGCCACCGGGCGGATGGGCTACCCAGTAGGCCACCATCTCTGCCACATCGGCAGCGTGGATGAAGTGGAAGCTGGCATCCACCCGCAAAAAGCGGATGAGATCCAGCCAGCGGAGCACATCCTTAAGGCCAGCGGTGATGTGGGAATAGGGGTGGTGGGGGCTGCCGCCAAACAGTAGGGTGGGGTAGAGCGTCAGCAGCCGATCCGGCCAGAAGCAGCTTTCCCGCCGCCGCAGCAGCATCGCGTACTTGCTGCGGATGTAGTCGGTGCCGGCCTGGCCGGCGATGGCCAAAGGTTGTAACGCCTGATCCAAAAGGCTGGCGGTGGAAAAGTAGATCACCTGCTGGCAGCGCCGGGGATCCAACAACTGAAAGAGCTCCAGAGTGTGGGTAACATTCACCGCCCAGGTTAGGGTGGGATCCCCCCAAGCCGCCGCCATGTGGATTAGCCCATCCATCTGTTGCAGCAGAGCGGCGTGCTCGCGGATGTGCAGCAGATCGCCGGGCACCAGGGTGATAGGGGCGGGCAAATGCTCCGGGGGTAACCGCAGACGGCTGGGATTGCGGATAAGAATGTAGAGGTGGTAGGCGGGCCGCTCCGGAAACTCGGGATCCCTTTCCTGGGCCAGGCGCTCTAACACATAGTGCCCCAGACAGCCGCTAGCGCCGGTAAGAAACAGGTTTCGCAAGAGGTCTTCCCAACGGCAACTCATCGAAAAAGCTTTTGACTAGTCTACCGCCTTGGCTTGCGCCTGCCGGAGCGGCCTAACTCCCAATTCCTCTGCCGGCAAGTCCGGGCAACTGCACCCTGTTCCAAGCCGGGCAGCAGGCTAGAAATCTGGCCGCAAGAATGGCAGCATAGTTCGACAAGGATCCCCTACCGGGATCCCAGCTAAGACCGCGCTCAACTCGACCTCTGTCTGTGGCCGTAACCTCCTCTTCCCCTAGCAGGCGCGCTTTCAGTCTGTGGCCACCGCTGGCCTTGGTCTTGCAGCGGCTGGCCCAAGCGGTGCCGGTGCTACTGCTGATCACGGTGCTCAGCTTTTTGCTCTTGCAACTGGCTCCCGGCGATTTTTTGGATCCCTTGCGGGCGGATCCCAGTGTCAGCCAAGAGTTTATCGCCCAGGAAGAGGCACGGCTGGGCCTGGATAAGCCCTTGATTTGGCAGTATTTGACCTGGCTGAGCAATCTGCTGCAGGGGGATTTTGGCGTCAGCTACACATACCGCGTGCCGGTGGCGCAGCTTATTCTCTCCCGTGCCGGCGCCACCTTGCTGTTGGCAGTGTGCTCTGTTTTGCTAACTTGGCTAATTGCCATTCCTCTGGGGATCCTGGGGGCGCTGCGGCAGAACACTCCTTTGGATCGGGCGTTGCAGTTGCTCAGCTACCTGGGGCAGGCCATGCCCAGCTTTGTGCTGGCCATTTTGCTGCTGATCGTGGCTCAAAACGTGGGCTGGTTGCCGGTAGGGGGAATGACCAGTGTTTATTTTGCCGAGCTCGGTTGGGGGGGGAAGCTGCTGGATCTGGGCCGCCACCTGCTCTTGCCCACGCTGGCCCTGAGCATTACCAGCTTTGCCGGGCTGCAGCGGATTACCCGCGGCAACTTCTTGGACGTGCTGCGGCAGGAATACATCCAGGCGGCGCGGGCACGGGGCATTCCTGAATGGCGGGTGATCTGGCTGCATGCATTGCGCAACGCCGTCAACCCCTTGATCACGATCTTGGGCTTTGAGTTTGCCAATCTGCTCAGCGGCTCCTTCATTGCCGAGTTTTTCTTCAACTGGCCGGGGCTGGGCAAGCTGCTCTTGGAAGCCGTCCAAAGCTTTGACATCAACGTGGTGATGGCCGGGCTTTTGCTGGGAGCAGTGATGCTGATTTTGGGCAACCTGTTGGCCGATCTGCTCTTGATGTGGGTGGATCCGCGGATCCGACCTGAGTCTTTGCTATGAACTACCCCACCGCGTAGGCGGGTGGGGTTTCCTCACCCGCTTTACGGCGAGATTTTTGTCTCTTCCTCTGCCCCAGTTGCTTCATCGTTCC
>NZ_JANSIQ010000026.1:0-5004 GCF_047502685.1 Synechococcus sp. OH20
CGCCTCGTGAGTCTTGGATGCTTCAGCTCTACTTCAGAGACCCGGTACACGGGATGGACTCCGTCCCGCTGCCGCGAACGATGAAGCAACTGGGGCAGAAGAAGAGACAAAAGCTCTGCTGTCAAGCGGGTGAGGAAACCCTACCCGCCTGCGCGGTGGGGTAGTTCATGGTTGCAGCTTGGCTTTCTTGGCCAGGCAAGGCACAACTTTTCCCCCGCAGAAGAGAAAGTTGGGTATGTTTTGAGGATCCCTTCCCCGTTTTTCATGTCCTACGCTCGCCGCTACTTGCGTTTTCCCTCTCCGATCTTGGGCCGGGAAATGGAGATGCTCCACTTTGGGCATCACGGCTACCCGCTCATCTGTCTGCCCACCAGCAACGGGCGTTTTTTCGACTTGGAAGATCGCGGCATTATCGCCAGCCTCGGCCATCATCTGGAACAGGGCTATTTGCAGGCTTTTTGCGTGGAAACCCTGGATTGGGAGACCTTGTTCAACCGCGAGCTGGACGTGCCCCAACGGCGGGATCGCTGGCTGTTGCTGGAGCAGCACTGGGTAGAAGAGCTGATCCCCTATGCCAAAGCAGAAGCACAAAATGACTTTCTGGTGGTGGCAGGCTTCTCTCTGGGGGCCACCCACGCCGTCAACCTCACCTGTCGGCACCCCGGCCTGGTGCGCCGTTGTCTGGCGCTGGGAGGGCCCTACGATGTGGCTGCTCTCGGCCCCATCACCGGCTGGGATCCCCAGCAGGCGGAGCAGGAGCTGTACTTCATCAACCCCTTGGCTTACATGTCCAACATGAGCCGACAACTCTGGGATCAACTGGGCGGGCAAAATACCGAGCTAAAACTGCTCACCGCCCACCGGGATCACTGCCTCAACGACAACCTGCGCCTGGCAGAAGTCCTCCGCCGCAACGACATCCCCCATCACCTGGAGGTGTGGGAAGGGGATCACGACTGGCCCACTTGGCAAGCCCAAATCCGCGCCTTCGCGTAGGATCCCTTGCAGAGGATTGAGAGAGCTTTTGACGAGGGAGCCTGGATGATCGAAGACTACTGGGTTGGCAGCCTGCACTTCAGCGAGCCTTTTGGGGACGACACCCTGGCCCGCCTCAACGCTCTTCCCCCCGTTCAAGCCCGCAACGGCCAAGCCTACAAGATCCGGGCGGAACATGTCACCATCCACGAGGTGAACCTGGATTACCGCACCAAGTACCGCCTCATCCTAGACCGCTTCAGCTATCTTTACCCCCAAGCAATTGGCCTGTTCATGGGCTTTGCCTTCAGGGGAGTATACATCATCAACAACCCCTTCAGCTTTTACTACTACTTGCGCAACAAAGATGCCGCCTACATGGTGGTCAAGGAGCTGGGGATCTCCATTCCAAAGACTTACATTCTACCTCCCAAGGAAGCTCCGGCTTTGAAAACAGAAGACTTTAAGTATCACAAGTTTTTCGATTGGCAGGGGATGGCAGAAGATCTCGGCTGGCCGATTGTCATCAAACCGGCGGAGGGACGGGAGGCCATCGGGGTCGAAATTGCCTATAACATGGAGCAGCTCCTCTACTTTTACGACCGCTCCGGATCCCAGGTGATGATGCTCCAGGAGAAGGTTAAAAGCCCCTATCCCTGGCAGATTCGCGCCCTCTGCATTGGCCGAAAGATCATCCCCATTAAATACATCTTTCGCAAGTTCGATGCCAGCGAGTACTTATTTGATCCAGAGTTTCTCACGCCAGAGATGGGCAAAAAAGTTATCGATACGTGCCGGATTATCAATCGGGCGTTGGGCTATGAAATGAACTCGGTGGAGCTGTTTATCGACGAGCAAGGGGAGCTGCAAGCCATTGACTTTAACAATCCGGTGCCCGATGGCCGCCTCAAGGCTTTGGGGGAGATTTTTTACAACGATTACCAGCAGGCCCTTTGCGATTTGGTCGTAGATATTGTGCGGGAACAGCGGCCTTTCGACTTCTTGCCCCCAGATGTCAACCGCTTTGCCCAGATCGCCCGGCAGGCCGACCTCACCCGTGAGCAGAAGTTTCAGATGGCTCTGGAATTGGCCAACCACTACTACGAGCCCAGGGATCGCGAATAAAATACGTTAACACAAAGGCACCCTCTGGCGCCGGGTCGAGGAGCAGTTCTCTGTTTTCCAATCTTGTACATATTATGTGGGTTAAGCAGGCAAGCAAGCGCGGGGATCCTGTCCCGTGTTGAACTTAAAGGCGGCGGATCCTCTCTGCAAGGAGTATGGGGACAGCCAAGCTGACGCGGCTGCAGGGCGAGTTGGTCTATCTGGGCAGGCAAATGTCAACCGGCTTGAAATGGCGCTGGTGCCACGATATTCGCGAGATCCCGGCGGTTGCCTGGCACACTTTGCAGACGGAGCGCACCTCTCCCTTTTTGGAGTACGAGTGGCTGCACAGCTTAGAGGCTTCCGGTTGTGCCAGCCGCAACACGGGTTGGTTGCCCTGTCACCTGTTGGTGGAGTCGGGGGGGCAATTGATCGCCGCTGCCCCCTTGTATTTGAAAAGCCACAGCCAGGGTGAGTTTATCTTCGACCAAGAATGGGCTGCGGTTGCCGGCCAACTGGGGGAACGCTACTACCCGAAGTTGATCGGCATGGCCCCCTTTACGCCGGCCACCGGCTATCGCATTCTCGTCCACCCCGACTACTCGGCAGCAGAAGTGTGGCCGTTGATGTTGGCCATTATCGACCGCTTTTGCCAAGATAATGATATTTCGGTGTTTAGCTTACTTTATGTGGATTTGGACTGGCGGGCCCAATTAGAATCGGATGGATTGACGCCTCGAATCACCCACAACTACCAGTGGCACAACCCTGGCTACCGCTCTTACGAGGACTTTTTGAGCCAGTTCAATGCCAACCAGCGGCGCAACATTAAGCGGGAGCGGGCTGCGATGGAAAAAAGCGGCATACAACTCAAGATCTACACAGGAGAGGAGATCACGCCGCGCCTGCTCTCTCTCATGTATGATTTTTACAGCAACACCTGCGCTCAATTCTGGAACTGGAGCAAATATCTCAACCGCCGCTTTTTTGAATCTCTCTATCCCAACTATCGGCAGCGGCTGGTGCTGGTGGCCGGGGAACGAAATACAGAAATTGTGGGGATGTCTTTTTGTGTTCGTAAAGAAGATCGCCTATTCGGTCGCTACTGGGGCTGTCGGGAAGAGGTGAAGTTCCTGCACTTTAACGTTTGCTATTACGAGCCGATTGCCCTGGCCATCCGCGAAGGGATCCGCAACTTTGATCCCGGCGCCGGCGGATCCCATAAGATCCGGCGGGGATTTCCGGCTACGCCTGTGTACAGCTACCACCGTTTTTATCGACCACGGCTGCAACAGGTTTTGGTGCCTTATTTGAATCGGGTTAATCCTCTCATGTTGGCCGAGCTGGAGAATGTCAATCAAAATGAGGTTCCTTTTCGAGAGGATGTTTTGCCTTCTCTGTCTGCTTTGACCCAGGAATAAGCCACTCTAGCGAAACAGCTTAATGGAACAGCCGCTCCCTTCTGGTTTTCTGGATCCCGTTAAACCCGGCGATCTCCTATCCCTGGAGATCACGGATCTGACCCCCCAAGGAGATGGCATTGCCCACACGGCGGGACTGGGACAAGGGCGGGTGGTGTTTGTCTCCCAGGCGGTGCCGGGGGATCAGGTGGTGGCCCAGATCACCGAGATCAAGCGCAACTATTTGGTCGGACGAATTCGGTCGTTGATGACTCCCTCTCCCGAACGGGTGCGACCGGCCTGCATCGTGGCTGACAAGTGCGGTGGCTGCCAATGGCAACACGTCAGCTACGCTCAGCAACTGGCCACCAAGCAGCAGATCCTCAGGGATGCGCTGGAACGGATTGGCGGCCTTACCCTGCCGGAGCCTGTCCCCATTTTGGGATCCCCGCAGCCGCTGCGCTACCGCAACAAGGTCACCTACCCCATTGCCAAAGCGGCAGGCCAGCCGTTGCGCGTGGGCTACTACCAACGGGGCAGCCACCGCCTGGTGAACCTCAACCAATGCCCCGTGCAGGATGAGCGGTTGGACGTGTTCCTGAGGGAGATCAAGCGGGATCTCCAGGAAACGGGCTGGAACGTGTATGACGAAAGCCGCCACCAGGGCCATCTCCGCCACCTGGGCTTGCGCATCGGTCGCCGTACCCGCGAGGTGCTGCTGACCTTGGTCAGTTGCAGCCGCGACCTGCCCCATCTGGAAAGCTGGGCTGAACGCTGGATGCAGCGCTACCCCGACCTGGTGGGGGTCTGTCTCAATCTCAATCCGGCCCGCACCAACGCCATCTTTGGCCCGCAAACGGAGGTGATTGCCGGTCGGGGATCCCTGCGGGAAGAATTTGCCGGTTTTTCCCTCTGGATCGACAGCACCTCTTTCTTCCAGGTCAATACCGAGCAAGCGGAGGCCTTCTTTACCTGGATAGTCGATCAACTGAACCTGCGGGGAGAGGAGACCGTCCTGGACGCCTACTGTGGCATCGGCACCCTGACCTTGCTGCTGGCGCAACGGGCCAAACGGGTGATGGGGGTGGAAGCGTTGCCGGAAGCGGTGGCCCAGGCCCGCTACAACGCTCGCTTCAACAACCTCTCTGCTGTCCAGTTTTTCGAGGGCACGGTGGAACAGGTTCTGCCAACCCTGCCCCCTGCCGACATTGTGGTGCTGGATCCGCCGCGACGTGGCTGCGACCGCCAAGTGCTCGAGATCTTAAAGCTGCGACGGCCACCGCGCCTCGTTTACATTAGCTGTCACCCGGCCACCTTGGCGCGCGACTTACAAATCTTGCTGGCCGAGGGATCCTACCACCTAACCCAATGGCGAGCTGCCGACTTCTTTCCCCAAACCGGGCATGTAGAGGGAGTCGCCTTTCTGGAGCGGGTTTAAGGGCAACCCCAAAAACCTCTCTCCGCCTATCCCCCCTCTCCCTTTGGGAGAGGGGCTGGGGGTGAGGGCTGGGAGAGGGGCTGGGGG
>NZ_JANSIQ010000027.1:0-43704 GCF_047502685.1 Synechococcus sp. OH20
GGGTGCTATCCATCCCCACCGTATAGACGGTGGGGAATTCCGCACCTTACGTTAACATCTACATCGACTCTGGCGCGCTCAGGCCGAGAATGCCGGTGAGCACGTTAAATAAAACCTGTCGCGTGGCCTGCACCAATTGGATGCGGGCTTGGGCCAAAAGGGGATCCTCTTTTAAGAGGGGCAAAATGCGGCAGTTGTCGTAAAACTTGTTGAAATCGGCAGCAATCGCCTCGGCATAGCGAATGATCTTGTGAGGGGCGCGCTCTTCGGCAGCGGCAATCAGCTCATCGGGCAGGGCCAAGAGGCGCAGCAGCAGGGATCGCTCTTCAGGTTCTTTGTAGGGCAGTTTTTGCTGCTCCGTCAAAGCAACTGTGGCGGTTAGCTGCACCTGTTCCTCTTCCTGTAACCGCCGCAGCAGGGTACAGCAGCGGGCGTGGCTGTAGTGGACATAGACCACCGGGTTGTCGAAAGTTTGCTTGACGGCCAAATCCAAATCAAAGTTGATGGGGCTGTCCATGCTGCTGCTGAGCAAAAACCAGCGGGCTGCATCGACCCCCACGCCAATTTCGGGATCCTCAATAAGATCGTTTAAGGAGACAAAATTGCCGGTGCGCTTCGACATGCGCACTTCGGTCTTCTCGCCGGTTTCCGGGTCGGTTTTGAACAATTTGACAAATTGTCCAATCAGGATCTCCAGCTTGACCTCTGGGCTGAAGGCGCCCACCGCCGCCCTTAAACGACCGATATAGCCGTGGTGATCCGAGCCGAGGATGTTGATGAGTCGCTGATAGCCCCGCCGCACTTTGTCGCGGTGGTAGGCAATATCGGCGGCCAGGTAGGTAAAGGAGCCATCGGCCTTTTGCACCACCCGATCCTTGTCGTCGCCAAACTCTTGGGTTTTGAAATAGACGGCCTCTTCCGCCCCCGGCTTGGGATCCTCACCCCGCGGCGCCTTAGCCCTGTAGAGGAAGCCGCGCTCCTGCAGCTCCTGCAAAGCCTGTTGGATGGCGCTCAGCCCTGTCTGGGGATCGGGGGTGTGCAGGCGGCGTTCGCTAAACCAGTGATCGAACTCGGTGCGCAGTTGTTGCAGGGTCTGCTGTTGCCAGGCCAGCATTTCCTGGTAAGCAAAATCGGTGTACTCTTCCGGGGTGGTGGGCAGAGGGCGGATCCCGGCCTTGACCTGATCCAACAGCCGCCGGGCGATATCGACCAAATAGCTGCCGTGGTAGGCATCTTCCGGCAGAGCCACCTCTTCGCCTTGCAGTTGTCGCACCCGCACTTCTAGCGACTGGCCCAGGAGCCGCATCTGGTTGCCAGCATCGTTGATGTAGAACTCCCGCTCCACCTGGTGCCCCGTCCAGCGCAGCAGGTTGGCCAGGGTCGAGCCGACGGCAGCCCAGCGCCCATGTCCCACGTGCAGCGGCCCCGTTGGGTTAGCGGAAACATACTCCAGCAGGATGCGCTCGGGATGGGGGGCAGCGGTTTTGCCGAAATCTTCCCCCAACCGCAACAGCTCTTGCAATCGCTCGGCCAAAAAGGGATCCCCCAGCCGGAAGTTGAGGTACCCACCGCCTGCCACCTCGGTTTCTATGTCCGGCAGATCCAGGTGTTTTTGCAGGGTTTGGGCAATTTGGGCCGGCGCCATGCGGCAGAGCTTGGCCATCCCCAAGGGGGTAGGACAGGCGTAGTCGCCGTAGCGGGGATCGCTGGGGATCTCGATCACGGGAGTAACCCCTGCCGCCTGCTCAGGTGTTAGGGATCCCAGTTGGCCTGCCGCCCGTTGAATGCTCTCGGATACGGCGGCGGCGAGGAACCGAATCAGCGAGGTGGAAGGGGATTGGGTTGCCATGGCTAAAGGGAGCTGAGTGGAGAGCGAGGTTGACAGGGATCCCTGCTGCAGCAGGAGCACTATCATACTGGCAACAGACTGGCTATGACCAAAGGCTGCCCACACCTGAGCTGCGAATTTCCCAGCATCGAAGAGCTGATGGTTGCCCCCGACCCTCGACAAGCAGGCGAACAGCTCAACTCGTTGTACAAGCAGGATCGGGATGACAGGATTTGAACCTGCGGCCCTCTGCTCCCAAAGCAGATGCGCTACCAAGCTGCGCTACATCCCGGCTTAGCTTTTGCGATTATGACAGATCCCCGCCGCTAATGCACACTTGAACAAGGCTGCGGCAGCCCCCTCAGGGCGATAGGGGAATGGAAAATCCGTTCAGATCAAGACTTCAGCATCTTGGCCGGCATGACAATGAGGGTGTTTCCCTGCCGCTCCACCACGTAGAGCTCCTGCCCGGCTTGGATTTCGAGGTTGGGGATGCTGCACTTGGCATTCCAGGTGGAACCGAGATAAGAGACCCGACCGCGCTGACCAGCCGGGATCGCTGTAACTGCCCGTGCCTCTCGCGATTCTTTGAGAAGATCTTCTAGTTGAGTCGAACCGGAAGGGACTAGGCGTCGGCTGAGGACGATCAATCCAATGGAGAGCAGGATCCAAGCCGAAAATTGTGCCCAAATGGGCCAACCCCAGTAGGCCAAAAGGGCAGCCCCAAGGGCCGCTACACCTACCGGGCCGGCTACCAACTCCGGCAAAAACAGCTCAGAGGCGATGAGAACCAAGCCAAAGACAATCCAAGGCCAAACCATAGAATCCAGGGATCCCACAAATTCAGTATGGCTTAAAACCTGTGATTGCTCAGGGAGATCCCTTGTCTTTGGAGAGATGGGGTTGGGGCTTATCCACCCAGGCGGTAATTCTCCAAAAACTGGAGGGGATCCAACTCGCCTTGAGGCAGGTTCTTGGGCAGGTTTTTGGATTCGGCAATCTGCATCAGCGTCTCCCAGTCGGTGTTCATGACAAAGGCCACCGCTTGACGAGCCGCCTCTCGGTGGGGGCAGGCCTCTCCCAAGACACAGCCATCTCGACAGAGGGTAGCGCAATCGTGCGCGGTGCTTTTGGGATCCGGGCCAGCCATGATGTCTTCCTCTCTTGGGTTTCATATTTTCTTTAGGATACCTGAAGAGAATCTTGCGCTTGCAGGAGATTTTAGAGAGGGCGGATAGCCTAGACGAGGAAATGAGGCGACAAGACCTGTTCAAGCGAAGAGGAGCCTTATGGAGTTTTCACAATTGCAAGCGCTGGTGAATCGAGCCTTAGAAGACAAAAAGCTCACCCGCACCGAGGTTGACCAAATCGTCGGCGCCATCCGGGCCGACGGCAAAATCTCCCCCGAGGAGATGGACTTGCTGGAGTCCATTCGCCAGATGGTGCTCCGCCGGGAAATTCAGGTGGTGGAAACGGCAGATTGAGGGACCCTCAAGTAGAGGGTGACTTCGCTGCGGTTGTGGAACAGGTGACGGGCCCTCACCACAGAGAAGGCACGACCCAAGATCTCCAGACTTTGCCGCAGCACCCGCAGGCGCTGCCGGTAGGGCAACTTCAGGGTCATCAGGGCCGCTCCCTGTGGCTCCAGATGGGGGGCGAAAGCCGCCATCAAGTTGGCAGAGGCCGGGCCATCCATGCGCATGTCGTTGAGGATGAGGTGAAACCGGCCTGGGCTACGGGCCAAGTAGGCTTGGGCGCTGAGGCGATGGTGGCAGATCCCCGGATCTTGGCTGAGGCGCTCGTCCAAGTCTGCCGGATCCACTGCTGTCACCTGCTGGCCATACAGGCGCAAAATGCGCGACCATCCCCCCGGCGCTGCCCCCAGATCCAAAGCCTGTCCGCCCGCTACCCAGGGAACCTGAAACACCTGGATGGCCTCCAGCAGCTTAAACTCGGAGCGGCTGATCTGGTTTGGATCCCGCCGGAAGCGGTGGATCCCGCCAGCCCAGTTGGAGAGGTTCTGTGTAGCCAGGGATAGGCCCAGCCAGGCCCGGATCCCTCCTGTCTCGGCCAGGATCACCACCGAGATCACCTGCTGGGGATCTTTGACCTGCAGGGGGGCTCCCACCGCCGCGATCACCTGTTCGGCCAGGGCTTCGTTGACCTGAAAGGGCTTGAGATTCGGCCCTCCAAACAGGCGCGTCTGCACCGAAAAGCTGCGCATGGGGTCGATGGCCGCCAACATTTCCTCATCAAGGTGCAATTTGCTCAGGGATCCCTCGTCTAGCCGCTGTTCTCGGTGAATGGGGCAGATGTGGCGCAAAAAAATGGGCGGGTCAGCCTGCCAAGCCTCCACCAGGTCAACAAACGAGCGTTGGCTGCACACCCACACCAAGCCGGGCGCCTCCCGCAGCCGCTGTACGGCGGCCTCCGGATCCGCAGCTTTTATCTCCCGGATGGCCAGATCCAAAAAATCCGGGTCGGCGCTGCCCAGCCAGGTATGGGTATCGGGGGGAAGAGAACTGCTCAACGGGCTCGCTGCCAACGCAGGTAGGGTAAACAGGCGGCTACTTGTTGAATCTGGGCTGTGGCCGCCAGCAATTGCCCTGTGGCATCCCAGGTGCCCTGCACCAGCATTTGCCAGGCCCCCTGAGGGATCTCCACAGCAGCGGCATGGTTCTGCCAGCGCACCTGTTTGTTGGGCAGATCCAGGGTCAACCGAAGCTGTGGATCCTCGGCCACCGCCTTTTGCAGGGTTTGGATCAGGCTCGCCGGCGCCGTCGCACAAGGGATCCCCAGGGCCAAACAGTTGCCGAAGAAGATCTCGGCAAAGCTTTCGCCGATGAGGGCGCGGATCCCCCACTTGGCCAGCGCTTGCGGCGCATGCTCGCGGCTGGAGCCACAGCCAAAATTGGCGTTGACCACGAGGATTTCGGCTCCCTGGTACTGGGGCAGGTCAAAGGGATGCTGGCCGGAAGCTTGGGCGCGGTCGTCGGCAAACACGTGCCGGCCCAAGCCCTCAAAGGTGACGCACTTCAAAAAGCGGGCCGGGATGATCCGATCGGTGTCGATGTCGTTGCCCAGCAGGGGGATGCCTCGGCCTGTAACGGTCAAAACTTCGCTCGGCATGGAAACTGGAATGAACTTTGGGACTGGATCTGGGGGTTGGCTGCGGGGTAGCGACGTTTGGCAATGCTCTGCTCGACGGCCAACTGGGCCTCGGCTACCGGCGGTAAACCTGATTTTCCAGATTGCGCACCTGCCGTTCCAGCCGATCCAGCCGCCCGCGCAGCTCGTCCATTTCCGATTGGCGGGGCACGCCCAAATCCTGTAGAACGTTGCGCACCTGCCGCTGCACGTAGGATTCAAAGTTGCTCTGCTCGGATTTTACCTGGTTGAGCAGGTTGTTGATGAGATTGGATGCCTCTTCTGGGTTGAGCTGGCCCTTCTGCACCAGATCGTCGGCAGCCTTCTTCAACTGCTCTGCCAGCAAGGTGGTGGTGCCGACGCCCATCAGCAAAAGCTGACGTAATATACTGTTGTTATCCAATGCTGCCCTCCAGAGAACGCGTGCCGAAGGTACGGGCTTCTATGACCATCCATTTTCCTCAGTTTGCCTTCAACTTCGCAACCGGTTCGGCCAGCTTCTCCCTTCCCCCTGAGGCAGCACAACAATGGCACGAGGTTCTGCAGATTCTTTGGGAGCGACTCAAGCGCAGCTCCCGCCAGCAGCCTCAGGATCCCGTTGAATTTCGTTACCCTGCTGAGGATTTCAGCTTGGAGATGTTCTGCAACCCCAATATCTGGACTGGCCCCCATGCAGCCAAGGTGCTGGTAACTTTGAAAACCAAGGTGCTGCGCCTTTCCACTGAAGTGGAGTTCTCTCGCCTGCAAGAAGACCTCAGCCAGTATCTGGAGTCCCTGCCATGAGCGAAGGGCGGCACACTGCGGCAGAGGATCCCGTGGCTATTACGGTGATGCAACTGCTGGAAGAGCCGCCAGAGGGGATCCCCGGCCACTTGGAAGTGGTTTGCCTCACTTGGCATGACCGCCAGCGATCCCGGCAGCGGCTGGTGAGCGATCAGGGCACGGTAATCCAGTTGATGCTGCCTCGCGGCACTCATCTTCAGGATGGGGATCTACTCTACGCGGATGCGCAGCGACACATCCGGGTCAAAGCCCAAGCCGAACCGGTACTCTTGATTCAACCGGAAAACCCGATCCAGATGGGCCAAGTGATGCATCAACTGGGCAATTGGCACCGCCCGGCCCACATTTCCCCCCAAGGGCAGATCCGGGCGCTGGCCGATGAGCCGTTGCAGGACTGGCTGGCCCACCTGGGGATCCCGTTTCAGTTGGAGATGGCTGTCTTCGAGCCCAACCTGTTGGCCCACAG
The DNA here is from genome assembly GCF_047502685.1 of Synechococcus sp. OH20. Classification (NCBI taxonomy): domain Bacteria; kingdom Bacillati; phylum Cyanobacteriota; class Cyanophyceae; order Synechococcales; family Synechococcaceae; genus Synechococcus; species Synechococcus sp. OH20. The sequence goes on from NZ_JANSIQ010000027.1 coordinate 6,225, forward strand.
CCATTAGCCTGGGTCTAGCTGAGCAGTCATCCTCAGGTGTCTAAGTTCTCGATCCGAACGGGCTCAAGAGCTTCTGCCGGCGGAAACCCCAGCACCTGAGCATAAAAATAAAGCTCCGCCTCTAAGGCCCGTTTGATGTTGGCCGCCTGGCGAAAGCCGTGTTGTTCTCCCTCGAAGGGCACATAGGCCACCGGGATCCCTTTGGCCCGCAGGGCGGCTACCATCCTCTCTGCCTGATTGGGGGGCACGATGGCGTCTTCCAAGCCCTGAAAGAAAATAACCGGACAATTGAGGCCATCCAGGTGGTGGATGGGAGAGCGCTCCCGGTAGAGATCTCGTCGTTGCGGGTAGGGGCCAATTAAGCTGTCCAAGTAGCGGGACTCGAACTTGTGGGTGTCCTGTGCCAGGGCCTCCAGGTCGCTCACCCCGTAGTAGCTGGCACCGGCCTTGAAGACGGTGTGAAAGGTCAAAGCCGCCAGCGTGGTGTAGCCGCCGGCGCTGCCGCCGCGAATGAGCAATCGCTCGCCATCAACCCGGCCCTGTTGGGCCAAGAATCGGGCTCCAGCAATGCAATCTTCCACGTCCACAAGGCCCCATTGGCCCTTGAGGGCCTCCCGGTAGGCCCGTCCATAGCCGCTGCTGCCGCGGTAGTTGACATCCAAAACGGCAATCCCGCGGCTGGTCCAGTACTGGATCCCCAGGTCGAGCACGGCTGCTGTTGCTCCCGTGGGCCCGCCGTGACTTTTCACCAGCAGGGGCGGCTTTTCGCCGGCAGGGGCCACAAAGTCGCGGTTCTTGGGAGGATAGAAGAAGCCGTAGGCCACTGCTCCGCCCGAGGTGGGAAAGGTGATGGGCTCAGGGATCGACAAATACTCCAGATCTATTGCCACGCTGCTAGAACGGGCCACCACCTCCAATTGGCCAGAAGGTAAGTCCAGACAGACCAAGGCCATGGCTTCGCTGGGGGATCCGGCCAGGAAGGCAGCTTTTTCGCCGCTAACTTGAAGGTTGTGGAGCTCGGTGTAGGGTATGGGGATCTCCTGCCGCTGTCCTGAACGCGGATCCAAAAGCGCCAGGTGGCAGAGCCCCTCTTGTCGATAGATGGCCAGGATTTGCCCATCCCCACAGAAGCCGTAGGTGCTCAGGCCAAACACCCACTGGGGCTCCCCAAACTCCGCTTCCATAGGACAGAGGGAAATGGGGCCCTGGGGATCCCAGCAGTAGAGGTTCCACCAGCCGCTGCGGTCGGAAACAAAGTAAAGCTCCCCCTGCGGCGACCACTGGGGCTGGAAAATGGACTCAGCCGGGCCACCAACGAGTTTCTGGGGTTCTCCCAAGCTGCCGTCAGGAGCCACTTCCGCCCGCCACAGCTCCGTGCCGTCCCAGGGCATCTGGGGGTGATCCCAGGCCAGCCACACCAGGATCTGACCGTCTGGGCTCAGTTGCGGGCTGGCGTAGAAATCGTGGCCCCTGGCCAAAACCTGCTGGGATCCGCTTTCTAGATCGATGGCAACCAGGGTATTTTCCGGCTCTCCCTGGCGGCTGTGATCCTCGCGCACGCAGAGGATGCGCCGGCGCCTCCTGTCCACCACCCCGTCGGCATAGCGGTAGGGGCCAGCTTCGGTGAGGGGCTGGGGATCCGAAGCCGGCAGCAGGCAGTACAGCCGTTGATCGGCAAAGTTGCAGAAATACACCACCCCCTCGGAGACCCAGTAGGCGCCGCCGCCGTACTCATGCACCCGCGTGCGCACGTTGAAGGGTGCTGGCGTCAGTTCCTGCACCGTCCCGTCGGCAGCTCGCCGCATCAGCACGTTGCGCCCCTTCTCCTGCGGGCGGCCCTCCGTCCAGTAGAGACCCCCCTTGTCCCAAGCCGGTTGCCCTAGGCGTAGGGATCCGGCCACCACCAGGTCAGCGGTAATTGGGGATCGCCAAGATCCATAGCCAGCCTGTTGCACCATAAGCCATCAATTTTCAACCTCGAAATCTCCATTATGCCGAGAGCAAGGGATCCCTGGGAGCTTGGCGAGAACAGGCTCAGATTCTGGAAAAAAGTATCTCGCAACACAATTTCTTCCTGGCTGAATGGGTTTGATAAAACACGTCCAGGCAACAGGGGCGCACGACGCTCTCTCGACTGCAGAACTGGCTTTTCCCTCTGTTGATGTTGGGAAGGCATTGGTGAAAACCTCAGCCGAGCGCAGTTGGGCAAGCTGATCCATGGGCAAGGTGATGAGCTGAGTCCTTCCCCCCGTTGGCCAGGCTGCTGTAACCACACTTCGCTACATCCTTTGCACTCACCTCGTTTCGGAGTTTACCGATGGCTCAATCTTTTAATCGTCGTCAAGTGCTGAAAATGGGCGCGCTGGCCGGAGCCGGGGCTGCCTTAGGGCCGCAGATCTGGGTGAAGCGGTCTGTGCCTGCCTATGCTCAGGGAGAGACTATTCGCGTTGGCATTTTGCACTCCCTCAGCGGCACGATGGCCATTTCGGAAACCAGTGTGGTGGATGCGGAAAAGCTAGCCATTAAAGAGATCAATGCCGCCGGTGGGGTTTTGGGCAAGCAGATCGAGCCCATCATCGAGGATGGCGCCTCCGATTGGCCAACCTTTGCCGAGAAAGCCACCAAATTGATCGATGTGGACAAGGTGGCAACGGTATTCGGCTGTTGGACCTCGGCCAGCCGCAAGGCAGTTTTGCCGGTATTTGAATCCAAGCAACACCTGCTCTGGTATCCCGTACAGTACGAAGGACAAGAGTGCTCCAAAAACATCTTCTACACCGGCGCTGCCCCCAACCAGCAGATCGAGCCTTCTGTGGAATGGCTGCTCAAGAATAAGGGCAAAGAGTTTTTCCTGGTGGGATCCGACTATGTCTTCCCCCGCACGGCCAACACCATCATCAAGGCCCAGTTAGAGGCCCTGGGCGGCAAGGTTGTGGGAGAAGATTACCTGCCTCTGGGCAACACCGAAGTGACTCCCATTATCAGCAAAATCCGTGCCGCTCTTCCCAACGGCGGCGTGATCTACAACAGCCTGAATGGCGACAGCAATGTGGCCTTCTTTAAGCAACTGAAAGCAGCCGGTCTGGAGCCGGATCGCTATCCCTCTATGTCCGTCAGCATTGCCGAAGAAGAGGTGCAGGCGATTGGCTCCGAGTTCCTAGAAGGCCACTACGCTGCCTGGAACTACTTCATGACGGTGGATACGCCTGCCAACAAGAAGTTTGTGGAAGCCTTCAAGGCAGAATACGGCCAAAACCGCGTCACCAACGACCCGATGGAAGCGGCCTATATCATGGTTTACATCTGGAAGCAGGCGGTGGAAAAAGCGGGAACCGTGGAGATCGACGCGGTGCGCCAAGCAGCCTACGGCCAAACCTTTGATGCCCCAGAGGGTCTGGTGACGATGAACACCAACCACCACCTGACCAAGTACGTGCGGATCGGCCAGGTGCGCTCTGATGGGCTGTTTGATGTCATCTTTTCTACAGACGCTGTGGAGCCACAGCCCTGGAACCAGTTTGTGGCGGAAACCAAGGGCTTTGCCTGCGACTGGTCGGATCCGGCCAAAGGCGGTCGCTTCAAAGTCAGCTAGCCCTGTTGAGCGCTGGGTGCGGGATCCCTTGCGGGTGAGTTGGGGATCCCGTCCTGGAGTTGGAAGCGCGTCCCCAGTCAACGGGTAAAGAAGGAGGATCCCCTGCCGATGACCTTGCTTTTGGATAGCTTGTTTAACGGCATCAGTATTGGCACCGTTTTGCTGATAGCCGCTCTGGGCCTGGCGATTGTCTTCGGCCTCATGGGGGTGATCAATATGGCCCATGGGGAGCTGATGATGTTGGGGGCCTACACCACCTTTGTTGTGCAAAATGCCTTCCGACAATTGGGAGATCCCTGGCGGGATCTGTATATCTTTCCAGCCTTGGTTGCCGCTTTTGTCGTCACGGCCCTGGCGGGTCTGGCTCTGGAGCGGGGGGTGATTCGCTTTTTGTATGGGCGGCCGCTGGAAACCCTTTTGGCCACCTGGGGCGTGAGCCTGATCCTGCAGCAGTTCGTGCGCAGCGTCAATTGGGTGTTGGCTTTCCGCTTGGGGGCCTTTGCGGTGCTCTTTTTTGGCGGCTGGTGGCTCTTGGCAAAACGGGCCGATTGGCCGCGACTCAAAGGCTGGGTGCTGACGTTGTTGTTGGTGCTTTCTACGGCCATTGTGGCAGTAGGCGGGCGGGTTCTGGCCCAAACCTATGCCCTGGCCGTCACCCAGCCCTGGTTTGGGGCCCAAAATAGAGACGTGACCGCTCCTCGCTGGCTGCGGGGTGGGATCCCGGTGGGCAACCTGTTTTTGCCCAATACTCGCCTGTTCATCATCGCCCTCACCGTTGTCTGTATCCTGGGGCTGTACTTTTTCTTGCAACGCACCCGCTGGGGGTTGCGCATCCGCGCCGTCACCCAAAATCGGGCCATGAGCGCTTGTGTCGGGATCCCTACGCAAACGGTGGATGCTCTCACCTTTGCCATGGGTTCGGGTCTGGCAGGAGTAGCCGGCGTGGCCGTCAGCCTGCTGGGATCCGTGGGGCCCAATACCGGCCAGAACTACATCGTGGATACCTTCATGGTGGTTGTCGTGGGGGGTGTGGGCAAGCTCCTGGGCAGCATTGTGGCGGCACTGGGGATCGGAATTGCCAACTTTGTCATCGGTTCCGGGACGCTGGCTTTGATCTTTCCCAACGTGCCGATCCTGACCGATACCCTCAACTTTTTTGCCACCACCAGCATGGCTAAGGTGATGGTCTTTGCCTTAATTGTGGCCTTTTTGCAGGTGCGCCCCCGCGGCCTTTTCCCCGAAAAAGGTCGCATGGTGGATGCCTAGGACAGCCCTCTTGAGCGAATCTTTCTAGCCGTATCCCCCATCCCCCCACACCGCCCATGAAACTGGCTCATCTCCCCCCCGCTGATCGTGAAGAGGCCATTCTTGCCACCGGTCGGGATCCCAGTCCTGCCCGCAAGCTCCTGTGGGAAGTTGGGATCCTCATTGGCCTGGCGCTGGCTTTGATCTTGGTGGCCCCAACTGTGTTGTCGGGTTTTCGGCTGAACTTGTTGGGGCGATTTCTGGCATTGAGCATTGTTGCCCTGGGGATCGACCTTATCTGGGGCTATACCGGCATGCTGAGTCTGGGGCATGGGGTGTTCTTTGCCTTGGGGGGCTATGCTTTGGGGATGCACCTCAAGTTGCAACTGCCAGAGGGACAGATACCGGAGTTTTTCAGCCTCTATGGGGTAACGGAATTGCCCTGGTTTTGGTACCCTTTTTATTCGTTTCCGTTTACGGCTATTGCTATTGTCTTGATCCCGGCTGTGGTGGCAGCAGCTCTGGGGTACTTGGTGGTGAGAAATCGCATCCGAGGAGTTTATTTTTCTATTCTGACTCAGGCCACCACAATCATTTTCTTCAACTTCTTCAACGGGCAACAGCGCTTAATCAACGGCACCAACGGCCTGACCAATTTCCAGACGTTATTTGGCCTGGATGTCAACTCTTCCCAGATGCGCTTTGCTGTCTATGTGGCCACGGTTTTAACCGTTGTTTTGGCTTACCTTCTCTGTCGTTGGCTTACCAGTGGCTTGTTTGGTCGAATCCTGGTAGCCATTCGAGACGATGAGCCGCGGGTTCGTTTCTCTGGCTACGATCCCACCGGATTTAAGGTGCTGGTATTTGCCATCTCGGCTGCGCTGGCAGGGATCGCCGGGGCTTTGTTTACCTTACAAACTGGCATCATTTCTCCCAATGCCATGGCCGTTCCCTTCTCCATTGAAATGGTGATCTGGGTAGCGGTGGGTGGTCGGGCCAGTTTAGTGGGGGCATTGGTCGGGGCTTTGTTGGTAAACTTTGCCAAGAGTTTGCTGAGTGAAAATTTCCCAGAAATTTGGCTGTTTTTCCAGGGGGGATTGTTCCTGCTGGTGGTGCTGGTGTTGCCGGATGGTTTGGTGGGCTGGGTGCGCACCCGGGGCAGGCAGCTTTGGGTTACCTTCCAGCTTTGGCGCCGGCGTTTGGCCAATATTTCTCCAGCCTAAATCCGTGCCAGTATCCCCCTATGCAAGGTGCAACTTCAGAGTAAGAGGATCCCAATGGGTGAGATAACGATGCCAAGTGTCCTCTCTTGTTCGATGGGCTGAGAATCCTACTCGTCCTCTGGCCTTTCCGTTCTTGGACGTGATCCCTATGCTTACAGCAGCTCCCACCACTACCCGGCAAATTTTACAAACTCAGGATCTCACCGTCAGCTTTGATGGCTTTAAGGCTTTGGACGGGCTGAACTTCTCTTTGGAAGAAGGGGAGTTAAGGGTGGTGATCGGCCCCAATGGAGCGGGCAAAACTACCTTCCTCGATGTGTTGACAGGCAAGGTCAAGCCTACTCGAGGGCGAGTGCTGTTTAAAGGAAAAGATCTGGCTAAGCTCAAGGAGCACGAAATCGCTGCCTTGGGTATTGGTCGCAAGTTCCAAACGCCGCGGGTCTACCAAAACCTGAGCGTGCGAGAAAATTTGGAGCTCTCTCTCAACCCTCACAAGGGTGTTTTCTCCACCTTATTTGGCAAAAAGCGCTTGCGAGAAAAGACTGATGCTCTCCTGGAAACCATCGGCCTGAGCCGTAAGGATCGGATCCCGGCAGGGCTGCTCTCCCATGGAGAAAAGCAATGGTTGGAGATTGGCATGGTGATTGCCCAGGATCCGGATCTGCTGCTGCTTGATGAATGCGTGGCCGGGATGACGGATAAAGAAACAGAGGCTACGGGAGAGTTAATTCAATCCTTAGCTCGAAATCACACCATTTTGGTGATTGAGCATGACATGGTATTTGTCCGGCAAATTGCTCGCAAGGTTACTGTTTTACACCAAGGAGCGGTGTTGTGCGAGGGTAGCTTTGAGGAAGTGAAGAACGACCCGCGAGTTATCGAGGTCTATCTTGGATCCCACAAAGCCAGAGGCTAAACGAAAACAGGGGAGAGCTGTGTTGACTGTCCAATTAACCAACTCTATATCCAAGCCTATGAATACGGAAAACGCCACCAAAGCGCAAAATCTATCTCAAAGTGGATCTCAGCCTTTGCTGGAAGTCTGTAACCTGAGAGCTTATTATGGGCAAAGTTTAATTGTGAGAGATCTTTCTTTCAAGATCCTTCCCGGCCAAGCAGTTTGCCTTCTGGGTCGCAACGGCATGGGCAAAACTACCACGCTTAAAGCCCTAATGGGGCTTCTCAAAGACTGTACAGGTAAAGTTCTCTTTGAGGGCCGACCCATCAATCATTACCCACCCAACTGGCGGGCTCGCGCTGGCATTGGCTATGTGCCCCAAGGCCGAGAGATCTTTCCTCGCCTAACGGTTGAGGAAAATCTACTGGTGGGGTTAGAAGCAGCACCGGACAAAGAACGGGCTATACCTGAGTTTATCTATGACTTATTCCCGATTTTGCGTTCTTTTCTAAAGCGTCCCGGTGGAGATTTGAGCGGTGGTCAGCAGCAGCAATTGGCCATTGCCAGAGCTTTGGTGGCAGAGCCTAAACTTTTACTCCTGGATGAACCCACAGAAGGGATCCAACCCTCTATCATCATTGAGATCGAAGAAGCCATTGCCCGTATCCAAAAAGAGCGGGGCGTTGCGGTGTTGCTGGTAGAACAGTACTTTGAGTTTGCTCAAAGCTTGGCCGATTACTTTTACCTCATGGAAAATGGATCCCTCGTTATGGAAGGGCCGACTGACCAAATGGACGAGGAAAAAGTGCGATCCTATCTCTCCCTCTGAGGTTAGCCTGGAGGAGGAGCCGAGCGGTGCAACTCTTGTCAGGCCCAGGGATCCCCTTAAGCAACAACCCTAGAAATCTGCCAGGATCGAGCAAGAGAGAACTCAGTCCACTCCCTCCTCCCTGCGTCTGTGGCTGCCCCCATTCACGTCACTGCCGAACCTTGGCTGCACACCTACAGCGAAATCATTGACGTGCGCTCGCCGGCAGAGTTTGCTGAGGATCATTGCCCGGGGGCCATCAACTTGCCTGTGCTTGACGATGCAGAACGGGCAGAGGTGGGCACCCTCTACAAGCAGGTGGATCCCTTTACGGCCCGCAAGCGGGGAGCCAGCCTGGTGGCCCAGAACATCGCCCGCCATCTGCAGACCCACTTTGCCGACAAGAGCCGGGACTACCACCCCCTCATCTACTGCTGGCGGGGAGGGCAGCGCTCGGCCAGCTTGGCGCTGGTGTTGTCCCAGGTGGGCTGGCAGGTCACAGTTTTGCAAGGGGGGTACAAAACCTACCGCGCCTGGGTACGCCGGCAACTGCAGAGCTTGCCCCAGGAGTTTACCTACCGCGTCCTCTGCGGGCCGACGGGAAGCGGCAAAACCCAGTTGCTCCACCACCTGCAGCGCCAGGGATCCCAAGTCCTCGATCTGGAAAAGCTGGCCCGCCACCGCGGCTCCGTGCTGGGAGCGGAGTGGGGGATGCCGCAGCCCACCCAGAAGAGCTTTGAAAGTCAACTGGTGCAGGTTTTTCTCCAGTGGGATCCAGCCAAGCCGGTCTGGGTGGAAGCCGAGAGTGCCAAGGTGGGCCAGCTCCACCTGCCCCCTGCCCTTTGGCAGGCCCTCACCCAAGCCGATTGCGTGGAAGTGCGATTGCCTTTGGAAGAGCGGGTGAAGGGGATAATTGCCCATTATCCCCACTGGATAGCCCATCCCCAGGCACTCAAGGAGAAATTGCTGCCCCTAAAAGCCCGCCATGGCCAGGCGCGCCTGCAGCGCTGGTTTGAGCTCATCGACGCCCAAGACTGGCCGCAGTTTGTGCAGGAGTTGCTGGAGCAGCACTACGATCCCACCTATCGGCATGGGTTGCAGCAGAACTTCAACCGCATCCACGCCCGGATAGAGCTGCCCGACCTTTCCGAGACCAGCCTCAGAGAAGCTGCCGCTCGCCTGCGCACCCGTCCAGACTAGGTGAGCACAATAAATTGCAGAGCCCGCAGCACCTCAAACCAATTGGAAACCTCCAGCCGAACGGTTGCGTCAGCAACCCACCGGCAGCCGGGGTAAAAAGACTTGCGGTAGGCGCGGGCAGGATCCTTGTAGTCCACCTCCAAGTGAAAGCAATCCGGCAGTGGGCGGGGCCGGTAGGCCGACAGCCGTTTCAGGGATCCCTCTACACCTTGGCGGATGGCCTGCAGAACCTGCTGCGGATGGGGAGCAACGACCGAGTGGCCCATCCCTTTGTGGGTGACCACCGTCTCGATCTGGGCGTCATAGGCTTTCGCTTCCGCACACACCTCTGCGTCTCCGGCCAGAAATACAACCGGCACCCCTTCATAGGCAGCGGTGAGGCTGACCAGGTGAAACTCGGCGATGGCCTGGCCGTTCAGCCGGATTTGGCTAACTTCGGTGGTGTAGGTGTGGGCAAGGGGGTTGGCAGCAGATCCGGCGCGGGCATGGTAGCCGATTAAGATCAGGGCATTGTAACTGCGATCCAGCTCTTGCACCATACAGTAGGGGTGGCCGCTCCAGCCGCGGATGAGTTGCACCGGCGCCGGCAATCGCTCGGGGAGAAGGTTGCGCCCGGAATCATGGGCGTCTTTGACAGTGATCCGGGTGGCTCCGGCAGCCAGGGATCCCTCACAAGCGGCGATCACCGCTTGGGTCATCTGCTCGCGGAATGGCTCATAACCCGGCTGGCCGAGGGTGGCTTCATCCCAATGGCTGATGCCGGAGATCCCTTCGATATCAGCACTGATATAGACCCTCATGCTCGACTGATAGTCATTTCAGACTAGATTGAGACAGCCCCAAGCGCTCCACGCCGCCGGCGCGTTCGCCTTTGGCGGCACCCAACACTCCCAGCCCTCACCCCCGGCCCCTCTCCCTTTGGGAGAGGGGAGTTAGGGATTGGCTCAAGGAACTGAGGATATGTTTTGTGGGAGCCCAAGATTTCCATGGCTTTGGTGCGGATCTCTACCCTCGTTTTTGAGAAGTCGGAATAAAGGACAAGGACTCCGTCCCGCTGACGCGATCAGAGGGCTACCAAAGAAGCAGATACCCCCTGCTGTAACTCCGACAACAGAGAGGCCGGGCGCCCCTTATAAGGCCAGGCAAAAGCGTGGCGAAAAGCTGCTTCCTGACAGTGTTTGAGCTGCTCGAAATCGATAATGTCGTGGGTGAGCAGGTTCTCGTACTCAAACGGCAGGCGCACATTGTGCAAGCCGGCGTTGTCGGTGCAGATGGCGATATCTACCCCTGCCTCAAAGCAGCGATCAAACACAATCTTGAGGGGATCCAAACTGGACAAGGTGCCCGTTTTTAGATAGGTGGTGGGACAAACTTCCAGGCATTGTCCTCGCCGCGCCAGCTCCGGCAGCAACTCTGGATAGTGAAGGGGAATTTGAATGCCGTGGCCAATCCGCGAGACATAGGGCAGCAGCTCTGGGTAGCAGCCATCCAACGTCTCGTAGAGGTGGGCAGTGGTCTTCAGGCCGCGGGCCAAGGCATACTTGAATAGCTCGATCCACTCGTCCATGCGTTCGCCGTAAGGCTTGTCTCCCCCAGCCAGGTCGATGGCACTCACATATTCCGACTCGGCAGCAGCTTCAACCATAGCCCGGTTGATGTGGCTGGGGAGGCGGGAGTGCAAACACACAATCTGAGTGGTAACAATGGGGTATTCCCGCTGCTGGCTGGCCCGTCCCACCGTCTCGATTACCTGGCGCATTTGCTTGAGGCGATCTGCCTCGTCTAGGCTGGGATCCGTGCGCAGGTAGGGGGTGTAACGAATTTCTAGGTAGGCCAGATCCTCAAATACATAGGCTCCCCGCAGCAGACGGTAGATGAAATAGGGTAAGCTTTCCAGGGTTTGCACCTGTTCCACCAGCGTGTGCAGCTCCAAGTAATCTTCAAGGGTGTTGCGCGGGCGGGTGTAGAACTCTTCAAACTCGGCATAGGTGGGAAAGCGCTCCGCCAGAGGGGATCCCTGGCGATGCAAGTAGCGCCACAGAATCCGAGGGACGACAGAACCGCCCAGGTGGCGGTGCAACTCCGCATGAAGTGCCATAGGTCGGGGCTCCCCATCGCTGCCCGCGCAGGAGCAGACTTGGTTTGTTTAAGTACTATCTTTACTCTTATCCAACTGCCTCGAGCTTGTCCAGGCGGAATTGCGCAAGCTCGGTTGGAAGTTTAGATCGTCAAACCGATCCCCTGCCCATCGTGGTAGGCGGCCAGCAGCAGGTCGGTGGTGGTATCCCAGGCAATCTCGCCCAAGCGCGATAGAGCAATGGCCCCAAGGGAGCGGCGCCGTTGGCGGGCCTCTTGAAAAGACTTGGCCATGGCCGCTTTCAGGCTGAGGCCATCTTCCACTCGAATGACAATCCGTGCCGCCAAGCTCTCATCCAAAATATCTTCCCCAACACCGGTGCAACTGACTCCCGCTGCCGCACTGGCGTAGGTTCCTGCGGGCGTGGCCGAATCGCTCACCCGCCCCACCCGCTCAAACCCCCGCCCGCCGGTGGAGGTGCCAACACAAATGCGCCCCTGTTGATCCAGCGCCACCGCTCCAACCGTGCCCATGGCCAGGGCGGTGAGCACCCTTGAGGGGGGATGGGTCTGGCGCAACTGCACCCACTCCTGCAGCCGCTTGAGAGTGGTCGGGTCATAGACCGGCAACTTCAGTTCCCGCGCCAGCTCTGCTGCCCCCTGTTCGGCCACCACCCGATCCGGGCTGGATTGCAAAGCCTGGGCCAGGAGGATGGGATGCTGAACCCGGCTGACGTTGATCACCCCACTAAAAGACTGGGTGGCCCCGTTCATGAGGGCGGCGCTCATGCGGATCTGCCCATCCGACTGCAAGACCGATCCTGTGCCGGCGTTGTAGAGGGGATCATCTTCCAGCAGTTGGCAGGCATGTAAGACAGCCGCCTCTGCCGCTTGCCCTGCCAACAGCAGCGCATAGGTACTTTCCACCACCTGCCGCAGGGATCTCCTCACCTTTTCCAGGCTGTCTTCTCCTTCTAGGGCACTGCCGGCTCCGCCGTGGATAATGAGTTTGGGCTGAGGCATGATGGGTTCGGATACCTTGTGAGGCTACTGGGGGATGGTCTTTGCTTTTTGGGTTCACCCTTCACAGATACCACTTTCCAGGAACGCCGGCGGAAAGGGAGGAAGAGTCTTAAGATAATTCTGTGGATTTGCTAAGCATAGATACTCAACGGCAATCCTGGAAGAGGGCTGTCGGGTTGTGGCCGGCAGTGGTTCTCTTGGATCGTATGGCATGAACGAGGTTCTATCGATGGCGCTGCCCAGCTTGAACGAGTTCCCCTGGCTGACCACGGTCATTGTGTACCCTGTGTTGGCCGCTCTCTTTATCCCGTTGATCCCGGCGCCGGCTGGGGATCCCAGTACCCGCGCCTACGCGCAAAAGTTGGCCGAGCGGATCCGCTGGTTTGCTTTGTTCATCGCAGTCACCGATCTGCTGATTCTGCTGGCTGGCTTTTATGTCGGCTACGATCCCGCCCAGACGGGCTTGCAACTGCTGGAGCGCTACACCTGGGTGCCGCAGGTGGGGCTAAGCTGGTCGGTGGGGGCCGATGGCCTCTCCATGCCGCTCATTCTGCTCACGGCTTTTATTACCACGCTTGCCATCTTGGCCGCCTGGCCGGTCACCCTCAAGCCGCGCCTGTTTTACTTTCTCATGTTGGCCATGTACGGCGGCCAGATCGGGGTGTTTGCCGTGCAGGATATGCTGCTGTTTTTCCTGATGTGGGAGCTGGAGCTGATCCCGGTCTATTTGCTCCTCTCCATTTGGGGGGGATACAACCGCCTCTATGCGGCCACCAAGTTCATCCTCTACACCGCCCTCAGCTCGCTGTTTATCCTGGTGGCGGGCTTGGCCATGGCCTTCTACGGGGATCCCATCAGCTTTGACATGACGGATCTGGCCCACAAGGCCTATCCGCTGAGCTTCCAGTTGCTGATGTATGGGGCTTTCCTGATTGCTTATGGGGTGAAGCTGCCCGTCTTCCCCCTGCACACCTGGCTGCCCGATGCCCACGGCGAAGCCACGGCGCCGGTTCACATGTTGCTGGCCGGGATCCTGCTCAAGATGGGGGGCTATGCCCTGATGCGCATGAATGTGGGCATGCTGCCGGATGCCCACCTCTACTTTGCGCCGGTGCTGATCGTGCTGGGGGTGGTGAACATCATCTTTGCTGCCCTCACCTCCTTTGCCCAGCGCAACCTGAAGCGGAAGATCGCCTACTCCTCCATCAGCCACATGGGCTTTGTCCTCATCGGCATCGGATCCCTGACCGAAATCGGCATGAGCGGCGCCATGTTGCAGATGATCTCCCACGGGCTGATCGGGGCCAGCCTGTTCTTCTTGGTGGGGGCCACCTACGACCGCACCCACACGCTGGAGCTGGAGGAAATGGGCGGCGTCGGCCTGAAGATGCCCAAGATTTTCTCGATGTTCACCACTTGCTCGCTGGCCTCTCTGGCTCTGCCGGGGATGAGCGGCTTTGTGGCCGAGCTGATGGTGTTCATCGGCATGGCCACCACCGATGCCTACTCTCTCCCCTTCCGGCTGGTGGTGGTGTTCCTGGCAGCAGTTGGCGTGATCCTGACTCCTATCTACCTGCTGTCGATGTTGCGGCAGATCTTCTTTGGCCCGGAAAACAAAGAGCTGACCGAACATGAAGAATTGGTGGATGCCGAGCCGCGGGAGGTGTTCATCATCGCCTGCCTGCTGATCCCCATCATCGGCATCGGGTTTTATCCCAAGCTGGTCACTAGCCTCTACGACCAGTCCACCAATGCCCTGGTGGCCTTGCTGCGCCAGGAACTCTCCTCCCTCGGAGCGACGGTTGCCCAAGCCCCTGCCCTTTACAACACTGAGCCAAATTGAGGAGAGGGAAGCCGGTGTAGCTAGCCTTGGCTTTTTTCTCCAATGGGCTTGCGGCTCTCGCCGCCTTGAACTCGCATCCAGCCAAACAATGTCCCGATCGTCAGTTGGATCCCTTGAGCAAAAGCGGGAACGGGGATAACCTCTTGCGGATCCTCATGCACTGTTGGCTGCTGTCCGGCAGGATAGGCGAAAACGACCCTTTCTTCGGGGGCCACGATCCACCCCATCTGGCAGCCGTGGGCCAAGCCAATCAAGATCTTTTTGACCAGCTTCATTTGATCTTGATCGGGAGAGAGAATCTCGATGATCCAATCTGGGCAAAAGGGGATGAAATTTTGAATGGTGCCATCTTCATCCACAGGGATCCGCTCCCAGGCGATCACAGAAATATCGGGCACAATCGCATATCCGGCAAAAGTGCAGCGCAGCTCTGGAAATGCCATTCCCAGTTGAGAAGGCTCCAACATCTCGTTAATGAAGCTGCCCAGTTTTAGTTGGAGACGGCTATGCTTTCCCTGTGGCATAGGCTTCTGGATAATTTCTCCTTCAATAAACTCGCTGGCAGGCTGAGTTTCCGGCTGTTGTAGAAAGTCTTCCAGAGTTAGAGGCTTGGCAGATAGACTGACCATAGCTTGCTCCTATCACGCTGCTATTTGATTAACAATAGGCTCAGTAAAGTATCAAAGCCGATCAAAACAGATCCCTGTCCCGTTGTTGCCAAGTCATTTGGCGGTCATAAGGGCTTTTGCCAGAAAATAACCCCATCAACGGCCCCAAGATGGCCCCAAACACAAAGCCGCCCGCGTGGGCCCAGTAGGCAATCCCTCCCCCCTGCATGCCGATGTTGATGGGCGTCTGCAGGCTGGCGATGCCGTAAAACGCCTGTTGCACAAACCAAAAACCCAGGAACACCCAGGCGGGAACATAGATGGTTGTAATGAAAATGCCCAGAGGCACCAGGGTCAAGATCTCAGCTTGTGGAAAACGCAAGATATAGGCTCCCAACACCCCGGCAATGGCCCCACTTGCCCCCAGCGAAGGAATGGTGGATTCCATATCGAAAAACCACTGGGTTAGGGCGGCCAAAGCTCCACAAGTCAGGTAAAAAATGAGGTAGCGCACATGCCCCAAGCGATCCTCAACATTGTTGCCGAAAACCCACAAAAAGAGCATGTTCCCACCAATATGGAGAAAGCCCCCATGCAAAAATTGCGAGGTGAATAGGGTCATCCATTCGGGGCGCAGCGAAGAAGTGACCTCCCCTCGAAAACTCGCCGTCAACTCTACCGGTACCACTGCCCACTCTCGGAAAAAAGCCACCAACTCTCGCGGCGATAAGGTAAGCTCATACACAAAAACCAAGATGTTGATGAGCACCAGGGCATAGGTGACGTAGGCCGTGCGGGTGGTTGGGTTGCGGTCTTGCAGAGGTACCACAGTTGAGATCCGGTTGACATCACCCTCTAGCTTAACCTGTCTCTTCCTACCCCTCAGACTCACCTCTAAAACCCCACTTGAGGCTACACTGGAGTGGTCTGCTGGGAGCCATGCTTACAGTTGGGATCCCCTGTCTGTAGAAATGTTCCGGCTGTTCCCATACGGCCGATGGTGAACTTAGAGGAGTGGACTGATGTCCGAGGTTGAAAGCCCAACTACCCCCCTCAAGTTTTTGATCGTCGAAGATCATCCCGAGGTGGCTCAAAACAACTGCGAGTGGCTGCAGCGGATTGCAGCCGATGCTCAGTGCATCACGGTCAGCAATCCCATGGACGCCATCCTGCGCCTGCAGCGGGAACAGCCGGATTTGGTCGTGGCGGACTTGCTCTACGGTCAAACCAGCGGCGAACAGTCTGCCGAGCCTGGCCTAGAGTTCCTGCGCCACATCTTTGAGAACTACCCCACCCTGAACGTGATGGCCTATTCCAGTGAGCCGCTACTGCTGACTCCATTGGTGGGCTTGATCAGCAAACACCAGGGCGGGTTTGCCGCGGTTAACAAAATGGAACGGCGGACTGTGTTTTTGGAGGGAGCCAAAAGCGCCCTGAATGGAGAATTGCGTATGCCGCGGGAGTTGCGTGGTCTCACGAAGCTGACAGAACGGGAAATTGAGGTCTTGAACTTACTCTGCAAAGAGGCCCTCACCGATCAGGCCATTGCCGATCGCATTCACACCAGCAAGAAGACCGTACAAAACTGCATCCAACGGCTCAAAGAAAAGCTGGATATTTTCGGATCTGAGGATGAGATCAACGCCCGCGTTGCCATGTGTATGACAGCCGTTCAGAAGAAGATTATTCAATGGTAAATAAAGGTAACTAAATGGTAGAGGCCAGAGGATAGCTGTTGCTCTGTAGGAACTTTTATCCGAGACAGTTTTCCACCGGGCTCAGCGGATCCCCAACACAGAGGCGAAGACGCTGTGGCCCACAATGGCCTCTACCACAACACTCAGGGCAAACCCCAGCATGGCCAGCCGTCCGTTCCATCGCTCGGCCTTCTCAGTCCAGCCAATTTCCCACTCCGGCGGGGTGTCGCCGTCTTGACCATACTGCGGCACATACCGCGGGCGACCGGCGCCTTCCCAGCCGGCAGGGCGCTTGGAGTTGAAGAAAGCCATCGAGCCCATCGCAACAGCAGCTACCAGCCCAGCCACCATTACGGCAATGTAGGGGAAAAAGGGATTCTCAAGCATCATCAGCCTGTCAAGATAGGAGTCGAAGGGCAAAAAAGCTCAAGCTAAGGTAGAGCCGCAGCATCTCAAGGCTAAGGGGTAAAGTCTGTGAGATGCCCGATGGGGCTCTACCGGATTATTGCAGATTATTGCAGACCCAGCCACTGAGCGAGAGTGCTGGCAAAAACACTGTGGCCCAGCGCCGCTTCTGTAACCATGCTGATCACGAAGCCCAACATGGCCAAGCGTCCATTCCAACGCTCCGCCTGCTCCGTCCAGCCGGGGATCCAGTCGTTGCTGGTGTCATAGTACTGGGCAACGGATGCGGAGTCCAGGCGCGAAGGAATCCTAGGAGACGATTGCATTGTGAATACCTTTATCACTGTATGTAAACAAACTTAACATAAGATTACAGTTTGTGACAAGTTTTGGCTTCCAAGCCCTGACGGCAGAGTGGGTAGGACTGAAGGGATCCCAGATGGGTTTTCCGAGGGCTGGCCCAGAGCGATGTCATACTGAGGGAAACGGGCTTTTTGCGCAGACTATGGCGGTATCCACCCCTTCTTCTCTTAGGCTGGACCATTCTTTCGACCTAGCTGCCCAGGTGCGGTCGGACTTTCCGATTTTGCAGCGCCAGGTCAACAGCCACCCCCTGATCTACTTTGACAACGCTGCCACTTCTCAAAAGCCACTGGCAGTTTTGCAGGCGATGGATCGGTACTATCGGTGCTCCAACGCCAACGTGCATCGTGGGGTTCATACGCTGAGCAACGAAGCCACCGATGCCTATGAGGGGGCGCGGGAAAAGATCGCTCGTTTTATCAACGCCGCTTCGCCACAGGAGATCGTTTACACCCGCAATGCCAGCGAAGCCATCAATCTGGTGGCCTACAGTTGGGGTTTGAGCAATTTGGAACGAGGGGATGAGATCGTCCTTTCGGTGATGGAGCACCACAGCAACCTGATCCCGTGGCAGCTCGTGGCCCAGAAGACGGGAGCCTGCCTCCAGTTCATCCAGATCACGCCAGCAGGAGAGTTGGATCTGGAGCACTACCGGTCTTTGCTCAGCGACCGCACCCGCCTGGTGGCGGTAACCCAGGTTTCCAATATGCTGGGATCCATCAACCCCGTCCAGGAGATCACGGAGCTGGCCCATCGCTACGGGGCCAAGGTTTTGCTGGATGCTTGTCAGAGTGTGCCTCACATGCCTGTGGATGTGCAGGCGTTGAATTGCGATTGGTTGGCCTTTTCAGGGCATAAGATGTGTGGCCCAACGGGGATTGGCATCCTCTACGGCAGGCGGGAGCTGTTGCGAGGGATGCCACCCTTTTTAGGTGGGGGAGAGATGATCGCCGATGTGTACTGGGATCACGCCACCTATGCGGATATCCCCCACAAATTTGAGGCCGGCACGCCGGCGATTGCCCAAGCGGTGGGGTTGGGGGCAGCCGTGGATTACTTGAGCCAGATCGGCTTGGAGCGGGTTCACGCCCATGAACAACGGTTGATCGCCCATTTGTTGGACGGGATCCAAAACATAGCGGGTATCACGGTTTACGGCCCCAAGGATCCGACGCGACGGGCAGGGCTGGTCAGCTTTTCGGTAGAGGCCGTCCATCCGCATGACTTGTCTACCTTGCTGGATGAGCAGGGCATCGCCATTCGAGCGGGGCACCATTGCACTCAGCCCCTGCATCGCTATTTGGGAGTCCAATCCACAGCCCGGGCCAGCGTTTACCTGTACAACACGTTGGCGGAGGTAGATCGCTTCTTGGAAGTGTTGGCAGAAGCGGTGGAGTTCTTCAGCGTTGCTTTGGGCTAGGGATCCGTCACAGGCAGAGGACTTCGTCCCGACTGGCGCCAATCGATATCTCAAGTAACATCAACCAAGTCGGGATGGAAGGCCTGACTCCAAAACCGATGTGGAGACCCTGTAGGACTGGTTTGCCGGCGTCGGTCGGTGAAGCGTCAAAGATCCCTGCCCTAAAAGACAGGGAGTATGTCAACATGATCTAGGTTTGAACTAGGAGGTCGGGGTTGTGATCGAGCCGATTTTGTTGGGGATCGTTTTGGGGATGGTGTTGGTCACCTTGGCGGGCTTGTTTGTGGCCGCCTACAGGCAGTATCAACGGGGCAACAAGATCGGTCTTTGAAAGTTGCCCTGGGTAGGTTAGGCGGAGAAGAAGTGAGGTGGCATGGCGATGCACTGGCTGCGCACCGTTGCTGCTTTGCGGGAGCAGGTAACTGGCTGGCGGGGATCCACCATCGGCTTGGTGCCCACGATGGGATCCCTGCACGAGGGCCATCTCAGCCTGATCCGCCGCTGCCGCCAAGAGTGCGACCGCACGGTGGTCAGCATTTTCGTCAACCCGCTGCAATTTGGGCCCAACGAAGACTGGGATCGCTACCCCCGCAACGAGGAGGGGGATCGGGCCCTGTGTGAAGCGGCGGGCGTGGATGTGGTGTTTGCCCCCGACCCGCAGGAGATGGGCGCCAGCCCGGCAGCCGGCAGCGACCGCACCTGGGTCATGCCTCCCGAGTCCCTTTTGCAAACCCTCTGTGCCCCCCACCGACCGGGGCATTTTCGCGGCGTAGCCACCATCGTGCTGCAACTGCTGAACTTGGTGCAGCCGCAGCGGGCCTACTTTGGCCAGAAAGACGCCCAGCAACTGGCGATCATCCAACGGCTGGTCCAAGATCTGCAGATCCCCACCACCATTGTCCCCTGCCCCACCGTGCGAGAAGCCGATGGCCTCGCCTGCAGCTCCCGCAACCGCTACCTTTCTCCTGAAGAGAGACAGGTGGCCACCAGCCTGTACCGGGCCTTGTGTCGGGGGTATAACCATTGGCAGGCGGGGGATCCCTCGGCAGAAGGGATCCTGGCTGCCGCCCGTGCCGAGCTGGAGCACACCCCTGAACTGCGGGTGCAATACTTGGAACTGGTGGATCCGCAAACCCTCCAGCCGCTGGCCGAGGTGAAAGACAAGGGATTGCTGGCCATCGCCGCCTATGTGGGGCAAACTCGCCTGATCGACAATCTGCTCCTCTCTCCGGCACAAGGGGATCCCTGGGCCGAGAAAGCACAAAACGCGGCACCGCCTTCCTCGGAGGTGGCTTCTACCCCACGTCGCCCGCTGATTGCCATCGACGGCCCGGCAGGAGCCGGAAAATCCACCGTGGCGCGGGCAGTGGCCGCCCAACTGCAGCTTTTGTACTTGGACACAGGGGCCATGTATCGGGCTATCACCTGGCTGGCGCTGCAGCGGGGGATCCCGTTGGACGACGCCGAGCAATTGACCCAACTGGCTGCCCAAACCCAGCTCACCCTGCAAAGTGGCACTTCTTCGGCAGAGCCGACCCGCATCTGGGCCGATGGCGAAGAAATCACCCAGGCCATCCGCTCCCCAGAAGTGACCCGCTGGGTCTCTCAGGTGGCGGCAGTGCCGGGGGTGCGGCAGGAGCTGGTGAAGCGGCAACGCAGCATTGGCCGGGATGGGGGGGCCGTCTTGGAGGGGCGAGATATCGGCACCTATGTCTTTCCCGATGCTGAGCTGAAAGTCTTTTTGACCGCCTCGGTGGGCGAACGAGCCCAACGCCGGCAACAGCAACTCCAAGCCCAAGGGCAAATGGTGCCCCTCGAAGAATTGAAAGCCCAAATCGAGCAGCGGGATCGCCGCGACAGCGAACGGCTTATCTCTCCCTTGCGGCCTGCTCCCGACGCCATCCTGATCGACACAGATCACCTGAGCCAATCCGAGGTGCAAGACAAAATTGTGATGTTGTACCGACAACTTTTGGATCGATCCGGCCAAGCCCGTTTTGATCAATAGCTTTGAGCAACCGGTTAGGGATCAACACAGGATAAGTTAAGCTTTTCACAAGATCTTCCAAGATCTTCAGCAAGCTAGTCGGTTTGAACAGCTTGAGTGCTCTCTCGTTGCTCAATGAAGACTCTCATCGCAAAAGATGGAGTTGGTGGGTGTTTAGGGATTCTGAGCCTTGGGTTGAGTGCTGAACTTTGGCGAAACGGCTGAGGTGTCGAGGTGCCGGATGGGATCCCGTTGGTGATGAAAATGTGCCGACCCGCTTTTCTTTGCATTGGCCGAAGCTACCCATTTTCTGCTCTGGGCAACATGGATCTGGATCCCGTTCCGCTGTTGCGGACGGAGCGCTATGGTTAATGTCTTCCTCTTAGCCTTTTTGCTTCTCCTTTCGGGAGCTTGCTCTGGGGCCGAAACGGCCATCACGGCCATGGATAACTTGCGCCTGGAATCCCTGATCGAGGAACAAGGGGATCCGCAAGGCTTGTATCGACTGGCCCAACAACAGCGCTCACGGCTGATCACCACCCTGTTGTTGGTGAACAACTTTGTCAACATCGGCATTGCTGCCCTGGCCACAGCCCTCTCCATCGAGCTGCTGGGATCCCAGTTTGGAGCTTTGGCCGCCACTGTGCCCACCACGATCCTGGTGCTCCTGTTTGGAGAAGTAGCCCCAAAGTCCCTGGCGGTGAGTCATCCCCTGGGGGTGTTCCGCTGGGTGGTGCGGCCTGTCCATATCCTCTCGGTGCTGCTGCGCCCTTTTACCGACGCCTTTGAATGGATTGTCAGCCGGCTGTTCAACCTGTTGGAGCTCTCGCCGCTGACGGCCACCGCTTCCCTCAAGGATTTGGAGCTGTTGATCGACGTGCTGGGGCAACGGGGGCTGCTGGATTGGCAAAAACGGCGCCTGTTTCGCGGGGCGCTGGCGTTGGATTTGCTCCAGGCGGGAGATGTGGCCAAACCTAGAGTAAAAATGGAGACCATCTCCCACGATAAAACCCTGCAGGATGTGGTGAAGCTCTGCCTGGAGACGGGCTACTCCCGCATCCCTGTGCAGGGGGAATCTAAGGACGAGATCGTCGGCGTCATCCACCTCAAGCAGGCCCTGCGCCACCTGGAGCAAAAGGGCAATGCCGAGGTGACCAAGGCCATGTCCCCGCCTTTTTTTGTGCCCGATACCAAGCGCGTCAGCCTGTTACTCAAAGAGATGCTGCGCTCCCGCCAACACCTGGGGATCGTGGTGGATGAGTTTGGCGGCACCACCGGCCTGATCACGCTGGAGGACATTTTGGAAGAGCTGGTGGGAGATATCTACGACGAAAGCGATCTCTCCCCCCTGCTGCTGCAGCGACAACGACGACAGCGCCCCTCCTCCCCTGGCTCCCCTTGAGGGAGGCCGCTAGCCGGCTTCTACAGAGTCTTCGTTGGCTTCGGGGGGGAGCTCCACAAAACCTGGATCGGCAGGGTAGCGGGCCACAAAAAAGATCGAGAAGCTGTGGATCCCCAGGCCTAGGCCCCACCAGCCCAGCAGCGGCACCAGCCACGGCCAATCCGCCCGGTACAACTGCTGGAAAAACACCAGTCCCGACGCGCTGCAGAGAAAAACGGCCAGGTGGGCCGCGTAGGTGTAGCGGTCATCCAGCTTGCGAAACTCGGGATCCCGACGGGAGGGCTTCCGGGGCCAGCGAGGCGGCATGGCAGCAACCCCTCACAACTCAAAACCTTCTCCAGTGTAGAACAGCCACCACAAGGGATCCCTGCAGCCGTACGGGCTTTTTGCTCCTTAAGAGGTTTGCTGGGGATGCTCCCGCCAGCGGCAACTGGGGGGATCCGTTTCGCCGGGCTGGGCGGCAAACTCCAGCGGCCCGTTTTCGGTGTATAGGTGCAGGTCGAACCAGAAGGTGGATCCCTGTTCCAGCTTGCTTTCCAGGCAGACGCGGGTGTAGTGCTTCTCCAGAATGTTGCGCACAATGGCCAGGCCCAGGCCGGTGCCCTCCAAAGTGTGGACGCGGTTCTCGACGCGGAAAAAGCGGTCGAAGATCCGCTCTTGATCCTCCGGGGCGATGCCGATGCCCGTATCGGCCACCGCCACCCGCACCGCCTGCGGGGATCCATCCGCCTGTACCACCAGGTGGGCATGCACCGTCACCAGACCTCCCGACGGCGTGAACTTGAGAGCGTTGCCCAAAAGATTGGTCATCACCTGCAGCAGCAGATCGTAGTTGCCCCACACCAGGGGCAGATCCGGATCGACAAACTTGCGCAACTGGATCCCTTTGTCGCGGGCTTGCAGGTGGTGGGTGCGCAGGGTTTGCTCGATCACCGCCGCGATATCGACGGCCTCGAAGTGGTACTGCTTGCCCGACTCCAGACGCGACAAATCCAACACATCGTTGACCAAGCGGGTGAGGCGATCGGTTTCGCGGTTGGCAATTTCCAGATAGTCCAGCCGCTCCTCTGGCGACATCTGCTCGCCGTACTCGTAGAGGGTCTCGATAAAAGACTTAATACTAAAGAGGGGGGTACGCAGCTCGTGGCTGATGTTGCTGATGAACTGGGCCTTGGCCTCGTTGAGCTCCACCTCGCGGGTAATGTCCTGCACCGTCATTACAATCCCCTTGAGGTTTTGCCGCCGCGGGTCGGATACCGGCGACAGCAGGATGCGAACGACGCGCTTGATGGGGCCGCTGAGGTTGACGCGAATTTCTTCTGCCTCTTGATCCCCGCGGGCAATTTGCATCAGGGGGCGGGCCAACTGCTGCCGTAGATCCTCCGGCAACAGCTCCGGCAAGGGCTTGCCCAAGACGGGATCCCCTTCCCAGCCGAACATGCGAGAGGCCGCCGGGTTGAGCAGCAGCACCCGAAACTCGGCATCCAGCAAAATGGCGGCATCGACAATGGAAAAGACCAACGTCTCCAACTTGGCTTTGGCGGCGGCCAGTTCTTCGATGTTCTGCTCTTCGTAGCTCTGCAGCCGCTCCGCCATCTCGTTAAAGCTGTCGATGAGCTGGGCCAGCTCTCCCCCAAAGGGCAGGTCGATGCGCTGCTTGAAGTTGCCCTTGGTGATCTCCTGAACGCCCTTGACCAGTTCTTTGATGGGATAGGTGATGGTGAGGGCGTTGACCACGGATCCCAGGATGGCCAGAACCCACACTGCCAAAAACACCCCAATCGAGACCTCCCGCGCCAGTTGCGTGGAGCGCACAAGGGCGGGGTTGGGGTTGATGCCGAGGCCAAGGGTGCCCAAAAAGCGGCCCTGATGATAGATGCCGACAAAAATGTCCGTCACCCGCCCGGCAGGGGTGAGGTGGGTGCGCACCAGCGGCTGGCCCTCGGCAGGCGGGCGGTTGTCCGGCAGTTGCATGCGGCGGGTAAGGCTGAGGGAGGTTTTCACCTCCTGGTTGGAAAACGGGATCCCGTAGTAGATGTTCCCCTCCGGGTCGGCGTAGAGCAAATAGCGAATGCTGCTGGTGCTCTCAAAATATTGCCGCGACAGTTGAACCACTTCGCCGATGCGATCTTCTGCGATCAGGGGGGCGACATTGGCTGCCAACAGCAATCCCAGATCCCGGCCAAAGCGGGCCTCGTTAAAGCGGGCATCCTGCTGCACGGTGCTGACGGCCCAGAAGGTGAAGCTGCTCACCACCAGCGAGACCACCAGCGTGGCCACAAAGAGCAACTGGGTCTCCAGGCGCAGCTTTTGTTTCCAGCGCGCCCACCAGCGCCGCAGGGATCCCCAAAAGCCCCCTCCCCTTGTCGGCTCCGCAGTCTCCCCAAGCGAGGGCTCTGGAGGAGAAGAAGCTGACTCAGGCGATTGGACGTTGACAAGGGGCTCGACAGTGCTGACAGGAGACATGAACCCGACGTAACAACCCTGGAGAACGCTGTCGCCACCATTTTGACATGGCTGCCGACAGGGTTAAGAAAGGGTTAGATTTTCTGAAAAGATTGTTACAACAGAAGGGACATGCCTAGATCCAACTAGGGATCCTAAAGGCGCAAAAGGAAATGCTTCTAGAGGGGTTCCAGGCCTAGCTTCTCAAGCAAAGCCGCATCGGCGGCCGAGCCTGGGTTAGGCGTGGTCAACAACTTTTCGCCGGTGAAGATGGAATTGGCGCCTGCCGAGAAGCACAGCGCCTGGTCGCTCTCGGACAGGTTTTTCCGCCCTGCCGAGAGCCGGATCTGGGCTCTGGGCAGCAGCAGCCGAGCCGTGGCGATGGTGCGCACCAGCAGCAGCGGATCGGGAGGGGGAAGCTGGCCCAGGGGCGTGCCAGCCACCGGCACCAGCGCGTTGATGGGTACCGAAGTGGGCGGCGGCGTCAGGTTGGCCAAAACGTGCAGCAGGCCGATTCGGTCTTCGTCGGTCTCCCCAAGGCCGACAATGCCGCCACAGCAGATCTGCAGGCCGGCTGCCCCCACATGGGCCAGAGTCTCCAGGCGATCCTGGTAGGTGCGCGTCGTGATGATGCGGGGGTAGAACTCTGGCGAGGTGTCCAGATTGTGGTTGTAGGCCGTCAGCCCAGCCGTCGCCAACTGCTGCGCCTGAGCAGCCGACACCATCCCCAAAGTGACACAGGCTTCCATCCCCAGCTCGCGTACCGTGCGCACCATCTCCAGCACCCGCTCAAACGCCTCCCCTTCCGGGGCTGACCGCAAGCAGCGCCCATACATAGCCGGGTGGCACCGGCTTTTTGAGCAGCCATGGCCTGCTCGCGCAGCGAATCCAGGGAGATCAAGGGGTAGGTCTCGATCCCTGTCGAGTAGCGGGCGCTTTGGGGGCAATAGGCGCAGTCTTCCGGGCAGCGGCCCGACTTGATGTTGACAAGGGCGCAGAGTTGAACCCGGTTGGGAGGGTGGTGCTGTCGGTGCACCGCTTGCGCCTCGAACACCAACTGCAGCAGCGGCCGATGGTAGATTTCGCGAACGTACTCCAGAGCAATGGCCATGCCGGCAATGTCCAAAACTCCCTAAAAGCTTGCCAGCGCTCTTAGGCTTGGTTAGGATGTAAAATCTGTGCTTTGGGAAGGCGAACCCGTCTCGCTTAGGAACTCAACAATGATAACCCCAGAAGCAGTGGCCAAAGGCCCTATCAGCCAATTTGTTGAGCATCACTTTCGCCACTTTAACGCCGCCGCCCTGGTGGATGCGGCCAAGGGCTACTGTGCTCACCTGGAAAAAGGCGGCAAGATGATGGTGACCTTAGCCGGTGCCATGAGCACGGCAGAGCTGGGGCTTTCCCTGGCTGAGATGATTCGGCAGGACAAGGTGCACGCCATCTCCTGCACCGGCGCCAACCTGGAGGAAGACATCTTCAACCTCATCGCCCACGACTTCTACGAGCGGGTGCCCAACTACCGCGACCTCAGCCCGCAGCAGGAGCAGGAGCTGCTGGAGCGGCACCTGAACCGGGTAACCGATACCTGCATCCCGGAAGAAGAGGCGATGCGGCGCCTGGAAAAAGCTCTGCTGGAAGAGTGGATCGCTGCCGACCGGGCCGGGGAGCGCTACTTCCCCCACGAGTTCATCTACCGCATCCTGCGCAGCGGCCGGCTGGAGCCCTACTACCAGATCAATCCGCGGGATTCCTGGGTTTACGCGGCCATGGAGGCCAACTTGCCCATCTATGTACCAGGATGGGAAGACTCCACCACCGGCAACATGTACGCTGCCCACTGCATTACCGGTGAGATCCGCCATGTCCACACCGTCCGCACGGGCATTGAGTACATGATCCACCTGGCGGACTGGTACACGCGCACCTCGGCAGAGTGCTCCATCGGCTTCTTCCAGATTGGCGGCGGCATTGCTGGCGATTTCCCCATCTGTGTGGTGCCCATGCTGCACCAAGACCTGGGCCGCAAAGGGATCCCCCTGTGGGGCTATTTCTGCCAGATCAGCGACTCCACCACCAGCTACGGCTCCTACTCGGGGGCAGTCCCCAACGAGAAGATCACCTGGGGCAAGCTGGGGGTTGACACACCTAAGTTCGTCATCGAGTCGGATGCTACCATCGTGGCGCCTTTGATTTTTGCCTGGGTGCTGGGGTGGTAGGGCCGTCTCAGGGCACCTCCCGCTCGGTCGTCCCTGGAGCGGCAGCCAGGGGAAGGTACAGCTGTTTCAAACGGGATGAAGACATTTCGCCCCCCACTCCCAACA
This sequence comes from Synechococcus sp. OH20, assembly GCF_047502685.1. Taxonomy (NCBI): domain Bacteria; kingdom Bacillati; phylum Cyanobacteriota; class Cyanophyceae; order Synechococcales; family Synechococcaceae; genus Synechococcus; species Synechococcus sp. OH20. The sequence goes on from NZ_JANSIQ010000027.1 coordinate 32,781, forward strand.
CAAGGAGAGAGGGGTTGCTGAGGGTCAGCGATTGTCCTTATGGTTCGGGGCGGGGCCATTGGGAAAGCAGAATCGCCGCTTCCCAGCGCCTCATGTCCTGGGCAATGCGCAGGGGGGTGAGGCCGTAGCCGTCCGGCTCGTCAATCTCGGAGCCATGCTCCAGCAGCAGCCGCACCACCTCGGGGTTGCCCGACCAAGCGGCAAAATGCAGGGGCAGGCCGCCGGCCCCGAAGCGGGCATTGACGTTAGCACCTCCCTCGAGCAAAGCCTTGGTCACTTCAGGATTGCCCAGGCGGGCAGCTTGGTGGAGGGGGCTGGCTCCGCCGCGATCTAACCAGTTGGGATCCGCCCCAGCGGCCAGCAAAAGGCGGGTGTTGAGGCCGCTTTCGACGAAGAACAGAGCCGTCTTGCCCCGCTCCTCGACGACATTGGCGTCTTTCCCCAGCCAGAGAGCCAGTTGCAGCCGCAGCGGGTTGGCGGTGGCCAGGACTTGAGGATCTTCTGGCAGGGAGTACCCGTAGACCCCCAGCCCTCCCAGCAGCAGGGATCCCAGCCCGGCACCCACAGCCCACCACCTACGCTCCATGGCCCTACTCCTCAAAGAACAGGATGGCAATCCCTTGGCTGGGCAGGGCCTGGGCCGAAAGCAGCAACGGGTTGCTGAGGGCAGGTTGCGCGGCAGCGGCGGAAAATAGGCGCAAAAACGCTTCTAAAGGTTGCAGCTCGCATTGGGACGCCTCGGCGGCGGCGGTGCGATACATAGTCGGGATGACCAACTTGGGCTGCAGCACTTCGATGGCTGCCTTGGCCGCCTCGGGATCGTAGTTTTTCGGCCCACCCCCCACCGGCACCAGCAAGAGGTCAGGGCGAGCCAGCAGGATGGACTGTTCCCGGCCAATCGGCAGAGCAGCCCCCCCCAAATGGACAATGTCGATCCCGGCCATGCGCCAGCGCCAGCCCACGTTGAGGCCAAAGCGAGGGCCCCGCGGCATGCGCACCCCCTGCACGCGGATCCCATCGATGACGTAGTCCCCGGGTTGAAACAACACCCTGGGGTTGCCGGGCACCACGTCCAGGGCCCCTTCGTCGAGAAGGCGGCTGCTGAGCAGCACCAGATCGGCATTAACGCTGGGAGCAGGGTAGCCGGCTGTACAGCCCCCAGGCCGAAAGGGGTTGACCAGAAAGCGCTTGCCCTCCCCCTCGAACAAAACGCAACTGTGGTGCAGCCAGGTCAGTTGCAGGCTCTGGGAGGTGAACTCCAGGGATCCCCCTGGGAAAGGGGCCGTTTGGGCAACCGCCCATTGACCCCCCACGGCAAGGGATCCCACCAGGCCGGCGCTGGCTTGCAAAAGCTGGCGACGCTTCATGGGCACGGGATCCCTGACGCGACGACGGCAGCCGCTGGCTGGGACGATCCCGAGACATGGAGCTGAGCCAGGCGCAGGAAGTTGCCCAACAGGCGCTTGCCTTCCAGGGTCAAGATGCTTTCTGGGTGAAACTGCACCCCCTGAACGTGAGGATAGCGGCGGTGGCGCACCCCCATGATAGTGCCATCGCAGGTTTGGGCCGTCACCTCTAGCTCGTCAGGACAGGTGGAGGGCTCAATGACCAAGCTGTGGTAGCGAGTTGCCGCAAAAGGCTGGCTTAGCCCCTCAAACACCCCCACCCCTTGGTGGTAAATCAGGGAAGTTTTGCCGTGCATCAACTCAGAGGCGCGCACGATCTGGCCACCGTAGACCTGGCCGATGCACTGGTGGCCCAGGCAGACGCCCAGAATGGGCAGCCTTGGCCCCAGCTCCCGAATCAGCTCCAGCGAGATGCCAGCATCCTCTGGCCGTCCCGGCCCGGGGGAAATGACCACCCCCTCTGGCTGTAGCTGGCACAGCTCGGCAACCGAGAGCTGGTCATTGCGAAAAACCCGCACCTGCGCCCCCAGTTCCCCCAGGTATTGCACCAGGTTATAGGTAAAGCTGTCGTAGTTGTCAATAACGACCAGCACGATAGCATCCGGCGACGAGACCCCATTTTATCATTGCCCAGGAGGCTGCTAACCCTCGGCTCGGCATTTAGAGCCAATACCTTGAGGAAGCTTGTATTCTGGAAGGTATAACACATAAGCAGCAGCGAGTTGGCTGGCTTTCCAGATGTCAATGCCGACTTCTTGGATCCCATGAATGCGCTTCTCTCCCCGGCAACCGATTTGCTGGACGAGTTGCGGCAGCTTTTCCCCTTCGAGCTGGACGAATTTCAGATCCGGGCCATTCAGGTTCTGGCGGCAGGGGAATCGGTGGTGGTCTGTGCTCCCACTGGATCCGGCAAGACCCTGATCGGAGAATATGCTATCTATCGGGCCTTGTCCCAGGGCAAGCGGGCTTTTTATACAACCCCTCTGAAGGCTCTTTCCAACCAAAAGTTTCGCGATTTCGGCCAGCAATTCGGCCCGGAGCGGGTTGGCCTCCTCACCGGCGACATCTCCATCAACCGGGAGGCGCCGATCTTGGTGATGACCACCGAGATCTTCCGCAACATGCTCTACGGCACGCCGCTCTCTCTGGCGGTTCAGAGAGGGGCCTACGCCAGTGAGATGGAACCTTGGGAGGATGCGGAGGCCCTGAACCGGGATCCCTTGCGGGATGTGCAGGCGGTGATCCTGGACGAATGCCACTACATGAACGACCAGCAGCGGGGCACCGTCTGGGAAGAAGCGATCATCTATTGCCCCCCCACAATCCAGCTCATCGCCCTTTCGGCCACCCTGGCCAACAGCGACCAGCTCGCCGACTGGATGAACCAGGTGCATGGTCCCACCCGCCTGATCGACTCCGGCCATCGCCCGGTGCCGCTGCAATTTCACTTTGCCAATCGCAAAGGACTGTTCCCCCTGCTGGAGCAAACGGAGTCGGGCCAGTGGGTTCGCAATCGCCGCCTAAAAAGCAAACCCTCCAAGTCCGGCCAGTCCTCCTATGGGGGGGTGCCAGATATGGTGCAGGTGGTGGAAAACTTGCGCCAGCGAGATATGTTGCCGGCCATCTATTTCATTTTCAGCCGCAAAGGTTGCGACCTGGCGGTGGCCGGTGTGGGGAACTTGGACTTAATCGCCAGCGAGGCAGAACGGCAGCAGTTGGCCGAGCAGATCGACTGCTTTTGCCGGGAAACGCCGGAAGCTGTGCGTCGGGATCAACTGGATGCCCTCTACCGGGGTATTGCCGCCCACCATGCCGGCATGTTGCCCGCCTGGAAGGGCTTGGTGGAGCACCTGTTTCAGCAGGGATTGGTGAAGCTGGTCTTCGCCACCGAGACCTTGGCCGCCGGGATCAACATGCCCGCCCGCACCACGGTCATCTCTTCTCTTTCCAAGCGCACCGATAACGGCCACCGCCTCTTGACCGCCTCTGAGTTTATGCAAATGTCGGGCCGGGCCGGGCGACGGGGCAAAGATGTGATCGGGCATGTGGTGACCTTGCAATCGCCTTTTGAAGGGGCGCAAGAGGCGGCGCGGCTGGCCACGGCGGGGGCGGATCCCTTGGTGAGCCAGTTTACCCCCACCTATGGCATGGTGCTGAACCTGCTGCAAAAGCACTCTTTGGAAGCGGCGCGGGATCTCATTAACCGCAGCTTTGGCCAGTATTTGCTCTCGCTGCAAAAGCTGCCCGAACAACAAGAACTGCAGCAGACGCGCGCCGAGCTGGAAGAGATCGACCGCCTCCTGGGAGATATTTCTGCTGAAGATATCGCCCGCTATGAGAAAATGCAGGCGCAGCGGCGGGAAGAACGGCGCATCTTGCGCTACCTACTCAAACAGCGAGAAGCCGAGCCGGATCCCACCCTGCGCCTGTTGGCTTTTCCCCACATCCAAGCCCAAGAGGAAAAGATCCGCGCCCTGGAAGCTCAAATCCGAGAGAATCCCGCCCACCAAGTGGGGAAAAAACTGCTGGGCCTACGAGAAAAACGGCAGCGCTTGCTCAAGCGCCTTGAGCATCTGGAGCGGCAAAGCGATTCGGTGCAGGAGTTGCGCTGGCAGCAATTTATGGCCTTGGTGGGGGTGTTGCAGGAGTTCGACTGTCTGCGGGAGTATCAACCTACCGCCAGCGGAGAGGTGGTGGCCGCTCTGCGAGGGGATAACGAGCTCTGGCTGGCGCTGGCTCTGCTCTCTGGGGAATGTCAAGGCTGTGCTCCTCATCATCTGGCCGGAGTTGTGGCTGCCTTGGTTTCAGAGCCTCCCCGTTCAGGTACCTACAGCCGGCTGCGCACCTCGGGGCTGGTGGAGGATGTGTTGCATGGGTTACGGGGCCTGCGGCGGCAACTGTTCCGCAGCCAGCGGCAACACCAGGTGTTTCATGTGCCGATTGGGTTTGAGCCCAGCTTGGCCGGGATCGTGGAACACTGGGCGCAAGGGACTCCTTGGAAAACCTTAGAGGCCAGTACCAACCTGGATGCCGGCGACTTGGTGCGCCTGATCCGTCGCACGTTGGATTTGCTTTCTCAGATCCCCTATGTCCCCCATCTGCCGTCAGAGTTGCGGGAAAATGCCCGCGAAGCCCAAAAGATGCTGGATCGCTTCCCGGTCAGCGAGCTGATCTAGAACTAGAATTACTGACTTTCTCTTTTTCAGGGACACAAGTGTAGCTATGCCACTGTTTGCAGAAAGCCTAGCTGCTAGCCTTTTGACCAACCCCAGTGTAATCCTACTTCAAAGCCTTCAGAAGTGATTGAGCTGCTGGACAGATTCTAGGGGTGTTCATGAATGATACTCTATCTGGGAAAAAAGCCTTTGGGCTTTATCAGAGTTAAGAAAATGAGGTGAGTACAACGTGCCTGACTTCAACTATTGGAAAGATAAGTACAAACATTCCTGGGAGGAGTCTGCAAAGCGAGAGCATAAGGTTGCAAAGCTTCTGGAGTCTATGTCTGATGGCAGAATTCAAGTTGAATTTAGAGGTTTAGGGACAGGCCAGTCAGAGTACCTACCTGGGAACGCAACACAGCATGGTCACGAGAAAGGTGATCCAGATATCTTTGTCGTTGGAACAAACGTGTACCTTGAAATTACTGGGCCATTGACAACCTCGGTCGACGAATATCAGCCTCTGTGGATTAGACCTGACAAGGTTCAAAATGCTCAAAGAAAAAGAGAAGGAGAACATGAGGTTTGGTTAGTGCATCACTTGCCTCGGAACGACTTGTTACGTACGGTAGCGCTCGACACTGAATTTTTTAATGCCTTGCAAGATGGAGAGTTTCCAATCGTTAACCCTAAAATTCGTGGAGCAGAAGAAAAGTATTACTCCATTCCAGCAAACCATCATTGCGTCGGATCAATAGATGTTCTGATTGAAAGACTGACGAGAGGAAGGTAACCCGAACTATACATTAACTAATTCGTAGAGCTAAACTTTACGCTAAATGTTGGCTAATCCAAGAAGAGAAGAAATTGACTACATTGAATCAGGGATCCGTCCGATGAAGCTGACAATGAGGTTTGGATCAGTGGCATTGGTTGTGCAGAGCTCGAACTGGGTTTGGCACTTCTGATGGCCAACTCCGTTAGGTCCATGCCCGACCCCGCTTGCCGTGTCCCACTGTAGCCTGGATCTCAGTGGACTTGGCCAGACTTCCCTGGACACCAAAAAGCCCAGAAGCCTCACCAGATAAGAACTTTCTGGACTTGGGTGGATACCAGTGGACTACCTGATAACGGAGAGAGTGGGATTCGAACCCACGGTGAGTTGCCCCACACAGCATTTCCAGTGCTGCGCCTTCGACCACTCGGCCATCTCTCCAGCGCACAGATTAATGACTTTCCAGCAGAGCTAAAAAGTCAGCTTTGTGATCCTAGCAAAGGATGGCGGTCACTAAGAGGATCCTTTGGCATCCCCAGGCCGAAACATTTGCCGCATCACCTTCCAGCGGGAGCAGCGCCAGTAGTCAACGTGGGATTCGATGAGACCTGCGGGGTTAAGCCGCATCTCTGTCCAGCCGGGGATGCACAGGCGGGGACGCCAGGGCAAAAAAGACAGGGATCCCCTCAGCGTCCACTCGCTGCGGATGTGGTTGCCGCTCTGGTGGATGTCGTGCAGCTCAAGATGGATATCCTGCAGCCAGCGCTCTAGGCTGGCGATCATAGCTCGATAGCGATCCAGGCCGCGAAACTCGTTGAGGGGATCCCGGAAATAAACCTGGGGGTCGTAGAGGGAGTAGGTTTGATCCCGAGGAAAGCGGGCGTAATCGGCCCGCAGGATGGCCACCAGGTCAAGGCTGGGCTGAGAAGGGTGGCTCATGCTCTGACCTCAGCGGGAAGGGATACCGTCTCCCCCGGGGCAGGACAGCACAGCCGGATGGATTGGCCGGTGGCGGCGTTCAGGGATCCCAGCTTTTCCCGGAACTCCTCTAGGCTCCCCAGAGGGCGGATCTGGGCGGCAAACCAGCCGTGGTAATCTACCTCTCCCAGAGCGGTGGGAATCACCTGCTGTGGGCGCAGGGCGGCCACCACCTGCAGGGCCCGCTCCGGCCCCATGATCACCTCGCCCAAGAGGGGAAAGATCTGGCCTACCACCGGGATCAGCAGGGTGTGGATGGGGGCAAACTCCTGCTGCAGCCGCGGGCGGATATCCGGTTGGGAGAGGTGGGGCTCGTAGTAAAGCCGCGTCTGGGTCGGCAGCTCCTCCAGCAAAAAGCCCAGCTCCCGCACCGGCCCTAGAGGTGCTCCCGGAACCGCTGTGATGCGCAGATCTCCCCCCTGCACGGACTGCCAGGGATCCAGGGCCTGCACCCTCTTAAAGCCAAGGCTCCGTGCCACGCGGGCGGCTGTTGGAGAAGCGAAAACCGGGATCTGCCGGTTCAGCCGCTGCAGGGTGGGGGGGTGGCAATGATCCGGCTGGCCCTGGCTGAGGAGGATGGCGTCGAGTTTGGGCAGAGTTTCTGGTGTGAAGGGCGGCACCTGGCGGTGCTGCAGGCGGATGAACCAGGGCAGGCCAAAGAACACCAAGGGATCCACCAGCCACGGATCCAGCAGAAAAGTCTGGGTCTGGGTATGGATTAGCCAACTGTTGAGGTCGATGCGGGTGAGTTTCATGGTGCTACTGCCCGGTGATGGAGAGATCGGCTACCCAAATGCGGGGACACAGACCAGCAGGGGTGATTTGGGGCTCCGGCTCGACGTAGAAAATCGACTGCAAGAGTTCTAGAAAATCCCCCGCTACCGTTGCCGCCTCGATACTGATGCGCTCTCCCTGGCGCACCCACCAGCCCTGAAAGGGCAGGGAAAAGGATCCCTGCAGAGGCTTGACTCCGGCATGGAGAGCCTGCAGCTCGTCAATCCAGACCACATTCTCAGCCGTGGCCAGGTCGTAGGTGCTCTCTGGCGGAGCCCCGGCAAAGACGTGGTAGTAGTGGGCCGCCACCGTCACCTTGGCGCCGATATTGGCATGTCCCGTGGGCTGGGCTCCCAGGCGTTTAGCGGTGCCGGCGCTGTGCAAAAAGTGGGTCAGAACTCCATTGGTGATGAGGGGAACGCGGCGCGTGGGAGTGCCTTCACCGTCGAAGCTAATTGCGCTCACGTTGGTAGGGTGCAAGGCGTCATCACACACCGAGAGCAGCGGCGAGGCAATCTGCTTGCCCAGTGAGTCGGGAGTGGACAGGCTTTGGTTGTCCAGGATGTTTTGGGCGTTGAAGAGATTGGAGAAAGCGCCCAAGAGGCTTAAAAAAGCTTCCCCGGAAAAAACCACTGTGTATTTCCCCGAAGGGATCCGCTCGTACTCCAGGTGGCTGATGAGTTTCTCGGCTGCTTCCTTGACGCAGCCCTGGATATCCAACTCCTCTAGACTGCGGGCCACCCGCATAGCGCCGGCGCTGCGGGGTTTGCGACCCTCCTGTTCTGCCTTGCCGTAGAGAAAGACCGAGGTCAGGGTGTGGCCCTCCTGCCGCAGGGCTTGGTCGCTGTTGAGGTAAAAGCGGTCGATCTGCCGCTGGGCCAGGCCGTTGTAGGGTACCCCCTGGATGGCGGGATGGGATCCCAGTAAAGCCCTCTCGGCGGCCAGCAGTTGCTCCAGAAGCTCACTGGCCAGCGCCAGCGGCCTTTTGGCGTTACAGGGCTGGAGAATGGGCAGCTTCGCTTCTGGACTCAATTGGGGTGCGTGTTCCCGCACGCCGAAGTGGCTGGCTTCAAAGGCCGTCTGCAGAGCCAGTTCCAGCCCTGCCTCGTCCACAGCAGTGGTGGAAGTCACCCCCACCTGGCCCTGGTCGTTCCAGGCCCGCACCGTCACACTGCAGCGGTGAGAGGCTTTTACCTGACGGGGCTCCCCCTGCTCCACCTGCACGCTGGTCTCGTCCACTTCGGCTCCGTAGAGATCAAACTGGGGGATCCCCAAACGTTTGGCACAGCTTTGCGCCTGTTCGGCCAAGGCCTCAACTTGCAACATCGCTACTCCTTCCCTACCGACGGGCCAGCCAGGCGGTCAAGTCCTCCACGCTGTGGAAATCCAACAAAGCTTCCCCTAGCGCTTCCAGTTGCGACGGCGGCAAGGCCCAAATCTGGTTTTCCAAGGCCGGGTCGAGGGATCCCAGCTTCCGCCGCAAAAGCCGCAAAACCAGTGTTGCTTCCCCGTGTTGCAAACCCTGTTGCAAACCCTGTTGCAAGCCCTGTTGTAAGCCCAGTTGCAAGCCTTCTTTGCGCCCTGCTTCCAACCCCTCCCGCAGAGCTTCTGCCCGCCATTCCTGGTAGATCACCGATTCCCTCATATCCAAGGACCTCATGATTTGCCGAATCAAGCCCCGATCCAATGCTAGTCCTGCCAAAACGGCTGTTGCCGCTGCCAATTCTCGCTGCTCGCTGGGGTCTGGCAAGCGCTCCAGCTCGGCAACGACTTCTCGTAAGGTTTCTCCAGGATCCTCCACCTGGCCTAAGACTCGAAAAGGCAGCAGGGCTGGCCAATCGACCCTGGCTGGCAAGTTACACTCCCAGAGGCGAACGACCTCAAACTCATGGCTCAGCCTTTCTAGGCGAAAAAAGGTTTGGAAGACCCGCTGCGAGCGCGTTTTGCGAAGATAAATGACCACCTGCCGCACCGATAGCTGGGGATATTTCCGATAGAGGCGGAGCCGATAGTCGGCCATGCGAAAGGGGATTTCAGGATCCGGATCTGTTTGAAATTCCAGATGCAAAATGCCCTGCTGTAGCCCTAGCAGAATGACCGAATCGGCTCGCATGGGCTCCTCCGACAATTCCGTGGGCAGAAGCTGTACCGGCAGAGCTACCTCTCCCATCAGCCAACGGGCAAACTGCTCCGGAAAGCGCTCCGCCAGGTACTTGCAGATGTTGTCGTAGGCCATGGGGGATCCCTGAAACTAGCGCCCGCCCACGGTGATAGAGTCCACCTTGATGTGGGGCTGACCCACAGTAACGTAGATGCTGCCGCTGACAGAACCGCAGAAGCCAGGCGCCAGGCGGAGATCCTTGGAGCACATGGAGATCTTGGTCAAGATATCCTTGGCTTCTCCAATCAGCGTGGCTCCCTTGAGAGGCTTGGTGATTTTGCCATTTTGGATGAGATAGGCTTCTTCCACGGCAAAGTTAAATTGGCCGGTGGGGCCGACACTGCCGCCCCCCATGCGCTTGCAGTAGATGCCTTTGTCAATAGAGGCAAACAGGTCGTCCAGTTCGGCGTCGCCGGGGGCGATGTAGGTGTTGCGCATGCGGCTGGCAGGGGCAAAGGTGTAGTTTTGCCGGCGACCACTGCCGGTGCGGGGATGGCCGGTGCGCATGGAGCCGGCCCGATCGGCCAGGAAGTTTTTCAAAATGCCCTTTTCAATGAGCAGGGTGCGCTGGACGGGCATGCCCTCGTCGTCCACGTCCAGGCTGCCAAAGGCCCCCTCGGAAAGCCCCTCGTCCCAGGCGGTGAGGTTTTTGTGGGCAATTTTCTGGCCTTTTTTGTCGGCGAAGGGAGTGGTTTTGCGCTCGATCTGGGTCGTCTCCAAGAGATGCCCACAGGCCTCGTGGAAGATGACGCCGCCAAAGGCGTTGGACATTACAATCGGGTAGGTGCCCGATTCCACATAGTCGGCATAGAGCATCTGGCCGGCGGCTTCTGCCAGCTCCTGGCTGTGGGCTACGAGATCCCAGCGGCGCAAAAAGTCGGGATCCCTGGTGCCCCCTGCGCGCTGGCTAACGGAAGCGCGATGATCCCCATCGGCACAGAGCAGGGTAGAACTAACCGACTGGGTAAGGCGGATGTCGCGCACAAAGGTGCCGTCGCTGCAGGCCACCAGGATCTCCTGCCAGTCACGGAAGTAGTTGGTGCGGCGGGACTGAACATGGTGAGCTTGCCGCTTCAGCTCTGCGTTGGCCCGCAGCAGGATCTCCCCCATCTCGGCAAGGGAGCTGCATTCCTTGAGCCAGCCGTCTTTACCGCGGCGCTCGGCGTAGTCCTGGAGCAGCCCTAGGTTGACGGTGGAGACCAAAGCAGCAGGGCCAGGGGGGGTGAGGCCCATCAAGAGCAGGCCTTTTTCTAGAGCAGCTTTGAGGCCGGCAAAGGAGAGATCGTTGGTGCTGACGTAGCAGTCGGCCAGGCCGCGAAACACCCGCACCCCCGCGCCGGTGGCAAGCCGAGGGGTGATGCTGGTGAGGGTGTCGTCTTCCGCCAGGCAACTGATGGAGTTAGCCCGCTCCAGGAAGATCTCCACCAGATCGGCGCCGGCAGCCCGCCCCCAGCCCAAGAGAGTTGAAAGGGGATCCCGCCAATCCTCGCCGAAGCGCTGCAGGGTGGGGCGGTAGTCGAGGTTGGGCAGTTCTTTGGATAAAAGCAGCATAGTAGGCCGAGAGCACTCCAAAGAGGGAAAGGGCAGGCTAGATGCCGCCATCTTTTGCTCCCTCAGTTTAACGTAAGGTGCGGAATTCCCCACCCGGGTGGGGATGGATAGCACCCTCTGA
>NZ_JANSIQ010000028.1:0-43217 GCF_047502685.1 Synechococcus sp. OH20
AAAAAGCCTAAGTTCAAGTCAATCAAGCGGTACTCCGGCTGGACATATCCCAGCAGTTCGGGGTGGAAAGTAGCCAGCAACGGTAAGCACGGTAGCGTTACCCTCAATGACCTGGGCCTCACCCTGAGGATGCGGGGCAAAGCCAAGGACTGGGGGAGGCCTACCACGCTAACTATTGTCTATAAACCAACTTTACGGCAGTGGTATGCTTCCTTCACTGTAGAGGTAGAAGTACCTCGGCCTAAGTTTGGTTCCCGGTCAGATTTGAAGTATGAATCTATCGTTGCCTACGATTTGGGCGCCGAGACGGCCATAACCCTATATGACGGGAGTGAGTTCTATGAGGTTGCTAATCCTCGGTTTACGCAGAGGAGTGAGGAGAAAATTCGCAAGGTTGCCAAGCTCAAACGTCGGAAGCGTGCACCCAGGAAGGGGGTGAAGGCTTCTAGGAGATGGAAGAAAATCAACCGACTGGAGGCTAAGCTCAAAGCCAAAGTTGCCCGTCAGCGTAGAGATTGGCAACACAAGGTTACCTCAGAGATTGCCCGTCGTTATGACATCGGGGTAACCGGTCGCGTTAGCGGGACGGAGTCCTTAAAGCTCAACGTCAAGAACATGACCCGTAAAGCTAAGGGTAAAGGGAAGAAGCGCAAGGCTGGACTAAACAAGTCTATTTTGTCGGTAGGTTTTGCAACCCTCAACCGGCTGCTGACCTACAAAATTGAGCAGAAGGGCGGTTTAGTCTTGTTTCTTCCCACGCAAACCCTTAAGCCGTCTCAGCGCTGCCCGCAGTGCGGTGCCGTTCACAAGGAGTGGGCAGACCTGAGTAATCGCTACCATGTCTGCCCTGCTTGTGGTTTTGCGATAGAGAGGGACAGGGGGACGGTGATGGTACTGTACAACGTTGCTACCAATCAGCAACCGGGGCTGGGAACCCGCCTCGTGAGTCTTGGATGCTTCAGCTCTACTATGGCTAGCGCCACGCTTTGCGAACAGAGACCCGGTACACGGGATGGACTCCGTCCCGCTGCCGCGAACGATGAAGCAACTGGGGCAGAGGAAGAGACAAAAGCTCTGCTGTCAAGCGGGTGAGGAAACCCCACCCGCCTGCGCGGTGGGGTAGTTCATACCGAGCCACCAGAGCTGGTAAAACTGTCAACATCTTTACGCAAGCCTTGTGTGGGAGCAGTTGTTCTCATGGCCGGAGCAAGGGAGAGGAGACCAACGCCCAAGAAGCCTCGGGATCCCCGCCGCCCCTCACGATCCGCTAAGGATGCCCTATTGGGGGGTTCTGGGCGCCTGCTTCCTGCCCCGGCTGCCTCCCACCCTCAGCCGCTGCGTCTGGCCCGCCAAAAAGCCATCGCCCGTCTGCGCCAACGGGCTGTCCAGCCTCGCCGCCCAGGACGTTCTCCGGCCCTCGGAGAAGTGTTGCTCAGGGGCCTGAGCTTCAGTCTCATCCTGGGCCTGACAATGGCCGGCCTCTCGCAACTGCTGCAATCAACCCCCACTGGACAGACAGAACCTGCCACGACGCAGCTTGGGGATCCAGGGCCGAGCGATACCCTGCAGGGAGAGGCGATCCCGGCTTTGCAGGAGCGCCTAGCCGCTTTGGCCGACCAACCGGGGTTGACGGCAGGGGCCCTGTTTTGGGAGGTGGAAAGCGGCGCCTTTGCCGGCGTCAGGCCGGATCAGGCTTTTCCTGCCGCCAGCGTAATCAAGATCCCCATTCTCTTGGCCTTTTTCCAGGCCGTGGAAACCGGGCAGGTGCGGCTGGATGAACCGCTCGCCCTGCGGGAAGATCTCAAGGCAGGAGGAGCGGGCGTGCTCCAAACCCGTCCCCTGGGATCCCAGGTCTCTGCCCTGGAGGCGGCCACCCTGATGAGCACCCTCAGCGACAACTTCGCCACCAATCTGATCATCGATCGCCTGGGTGGACAGGAGGCTCTCAACCAAAAATTTCGTCAGTGGGGGCTACAGCACACGCAAATTTCCTGGTGGCTACCGGATCTGGAGGGCACCAACACCAGCAGCCCACGCGACATGGTTTGGTTGCTCAGCCAAGTGGAACAGGGGCGCATGCTTAGCCGCCGCAGCCGCGACCGCTTTTTGGACATTCTCTGGCGTACCCAACGGCCTTCCTACTTTCGACCCCACCTGGGCCAGGAGGTGCGCATTGCCCACAAGACGGGAACCCTGCGCTCGGTGGTGGGAGATGCCGGGATCCTGGATTTGCCCAACGGGCGACGCTATGTGGCGGCGGTGTGGGTGAAGCGAGAAACCCCCAACGACCCCAGAGCCGAAGAGCTGATCGCCAGCCTGTCGCAAGCCGCTTATGAGTTCTGGGTCGGGGATCCAACGGCAACCACGAGCAGCTTGCAACCCTGATCCCAAACATCACCAATTTTTCTCTCCCGAGCCCCATTCCGGGCAGAATGCAAATGCCAGAGTGGAGAAACAGGCAATGGGACAACTGGTCGATGTCAAAACCCTTTGGGTGCAGTGATGGCGACAGATCCCGTGATTAAGCTGGATCAGTTTCTCAAGTGGGCGGGGGTTGTGTCCACCGGTGGGCAGGCCAAGCAGTTGATCCAAGCCGGACAGGTGCAGGTCAATGGCGAGGTGGAAACCCGCCGCGGGCGCAAATTGCGCCTTGGGGATGAGGTGAGGGCGCTGGGCCAAGTCTGGCAGGTGCACCTGGATAAGGTCTCAGAGGGAGATCAGTGAGATCTATACGAGATCCATGCAGCGGGATCAGAAGCAGCATGGCCAAAACCCCGATCCCCCCTGCCACCGCATACTGCCACTCCAGCCCCCACAGCAGGCAGGCAACTCCGGCCAAGATCTGGATCCCACCGGTGATCCAGTAGGGAAGGCGCGGCGGATCCACCAGGCCGTTGAGCCAGTGGCCCAACCCCATTTGCCACAGCCAAAACACCCCCAGATATTGGCTCAAAGCCGCTGGAGGGGTACGACCGACAAAAGGCAGCACCGAGAGAATCATGCCCAGGGCGATCACCAGTGTCCAGACCAAGCCCACGAAGTAAAGATGGGCCAATCCGGCAGCTCGAAACTCCGGCAGCGCCGTCTGCCGCACCATATAGCCCAAGCCAATAAGAGAAATCAGCAACGGTGGTGGTGTCGTTAGCAAGCCATTCAATTCTGGGTGTGAACCTACACCTGGCTCTGCCAGAAGCCAGTCTACAGAGCTATGCCACCTGGATCGAGGCGCGTATTCAGGAGAGGCAGGGCGCCCAGGTGGTTACTTGTAACCCAGAGATGATCATGCAGGCGCAGCGGGATCCGGCCTTTGCCCAGGTGCTACAACGAGCAGAGCTGGTGATCCCAGATGGGGCGGGGGTGGTGTGGGCTTTGCGGCGGCAGGGGATCCGCGTCCAGCGGGTGCCGGGGATCGAGCTGGCCGAAGCCCTGATCGCGCTGGCGGCAGAACGGGGGTGGCGCTTGGCCTTGGTGGGGGGAAGGCCGGAAGTCAACCGGGCAGCGATTCAACATTGGCACGCTTGCTTTCCCTCTCTGTCCATTTGGGGCTACCACGGCTACTTCTCCCCTGCCGAGGAAGAAAACCTGCTGCACACTCTCCAGGACTTCCAGCCGCAACTGGTGTGGGTGGGGCTGGGCTCCCCGCGCCAGGAGCTGTGGATCCAGAGATGGCGCAGCCTCTTGCCCCAGGCCATCTGGATGGGGGTGGGGGGCAGCTTCGACATTTGGGCCGGCCAAAAACGGCGAGCCCCCCGCTGGTGGCGTGACCATCACCTGGAATGGTTGTATCGTCTCTATCAGGAACCTTGGCGCTGGCGACGCATGTTGGCTTTGCCCAGGTTTGCCTGGCGGGTGCTGTGGGATCCCGCTTCTCGCTGGCGCCCCTAGCCTGCCGGCGCTTCCTCGTCTTCCTCTTTTGTAGGCGCTTCCTTATGATGCTTGGTCAGCACATCGGCTATTCCCCTCGCGTTCACCGTTGGGCCGGTACAGCTCCCACTCCTCATCTGGCCCCCTTGAGCTTGTACAGCAGCACCCAGCCGGGATCTTTGCAGGCCCCAGCCAGCATGGTGTCCCTGCGGGGCGTGAGCAAGGTCTTCCCCAACGGCAACTTGATTTTTCAGGATGTGAACTTGGAGGTGCGCCGCGGCGAGTTCGTGTTTGTTACCGGCGTGTCGGGAGCGGGCAAGTCCACCCTCTTGCGACTGCTCTACGGGGACGAACAGGCCACCGAGGGCACGGTTGTGGTGGATCAGGTGTGCCTATGTTCTTCGGAAGGGCGGCGGCCCTACCGCATTCCACCCCGTCCGCTGGCGATGCTGCGGCGGCGCTTGGGGGTGGTCTTTCAAGACTATCGCCTGTTGGCCAACCGCACCCTGGCGGAAAATGTGGCCTTTGTGCTGCGCGCCCAAGGGCTGTCCCCCGCCGAAATCCGCCGCCGCATCGGGCCGACTTTGAAGATGGTGGGGCTGACCGAAAAGCGGGATCGCTTTCCCCATGAGCTTTCGGGAGGAGAACAGCAGCGCCTCAGCCTGGCCCGTGCCATTGTTAACATGCCGGTGCTGCTGCTGGCAGACGAGCCGACGGGGAACCTGGATCCGGAAAACTCGCTCTTGGTTCTCCAGATTTTGGAGCGGCTCAATTCTTTTGGGGTGACTGTCATCATGACCAGCCACGACCCCCATCTGGTGGAGCGGGCCGGCCACCGGGTGGTGCGCATGGAAGGAGGACGCCTGTATGATCTGCGCTGAGGCGCTGCATAGGGCGGGAATCCCGAAGATTGGGTTTACTGGCAGTGTTGGGCGGTAAACAGCATGCAATCTCTCTCCCGATTTCTCAACAAGATTTGCTATCTCCTGCAAGAGACTTTTTTGGGGTTGCGGCGGGGAGGCTGGCTGAACTGGGCGGCGGTGAGCACCCTGCTGGTGTTGCTGTTTTTGGTGGGGATCGGCGTGGAGCTGTCTTGGGGGGTGGATGCGACGGTGCGATCCCTGGGGGAGCAACTGGAGATCTCCGTCTATCTGGAGCCGGAACGCCAAGGGGTGGAGTTGCAGCCCCAGGTCGCCCAATTGCCCCACGTGGTGGCGGTGAAGGTCATCACCAAAGACCAAGCTTGGCGCACCCTCCTCATCGAGATGGGGATCCAGGATGAGGCGGCGATGGAAACCCAGTTGGGGGAGAACCCTTTGGTGGATGCCCTGCGGGTCAAGGCGGATTCCGCCGAAGCCCTGGGGGAGGTGGCGGCACAGATTCGCCAATTGGAAGGGGTAGACGAGGTGTACTACGGCAGCCGCATCGTGGAACAACTGGCCCAAATTCAGGAGATGCTGCGGCTGGGATCCCTGGGCATCACCGGGGTGTTGGCCCTGACGGCGGTGGCTGTGATCACCACCACCATTCGGCTGATCGTCATGGCGCGGCGGCGGGAGATCGAGGTGATGCAACTGGTGGGGGCAACGGCAGCTTGGATTTACTTGCCCTTTATTTTGCAGGGCTGCCTGTTCGGGGTGATCAGCGCGCTAGGGGCTTGGGGCTTGGTTCTGGGATCCCGACAGTTGCTGCAGGAGGTGCTGGAGCGGTTGATCGCCTTGCCCTTTCTCAAGGTGATGCAGGCGGATCCCGGCCAACTGGAGTTTTGGTTCTTGCCGCTGCTGCTGTTGGGGATGGGGGTTTTTCTGGGCACCGGCAGCAGCTTGATCGCAGTGCGTAAGTCGGTCGGGCGCTGAGCAAGGGAAGGATTGGCCGGTTCTCTGCTAAGATCAGGATCCCCTGTAACAATAGATGCCAAGGTTAAAACTGCGATGATGGCCCCACGCAAGCATCAACTGGCTATCGACAACGACGAGCTGATGCGTCGGGTAGAGGCTCTGATCAACGCCTCCAAAAATCGCTACCGCATCACAGTACAGGTGGCCAACCGGGCCAAGCGCCGTCGCTACGACGATCCCGACGATCTGGAAGATGGCTGGATGAAGCCCATCCGCCGCGCCGTCATCGAGATGTCGGATGAACTGACTGAGCCGGAAATCATCGGCGACGAGTAGCTTGCAGGCCAGCCGGGCGGCTAAGGGCGATGAAGACCCTCGGCAGGAACCTGGTCTGTGAGGTCTTCTGGATCAAGATCCCTTTCCCGCGGACGGGCCTCCAGCCGCGACTCCATCAGGCGCAGCAGGCGGTGGGTCTCCTCTGGGCTGAGGCCCTGGATGCGCATCTCCAAGGGGCTGTGGAACCAGAGGGTTTGCTGCGGAAACGGAATCCGGATCCCGGCTTGGTCGAAGGCATGCTTGAGGCGACGGCGATATTCCCGCGCCACCCGCCACTGCTGTAGGGGCTGCACTTTGATCCAGATGCGCAGGGTGATCCCCCGCTCCCCCAGGTCATCGACGCCGTGCATCTCGGGGGGCTCGAGGATCTTGTCCCGCCAAGCCGGCTCCCGGTACATCTGGAGCGCCACCTGCTCGGTGATGCGGATGGCCTGTTCCAGGTCGTTTTCGTAGGCGATCACGATCCCCAAATCCACCCGCGACCAGCCGTTGGAGAGGTTCTCCACCACCCGAATGGCGCTGTTGGGAATGGAGATCAGGCTGCCTTCGGTGTTGCGCAACTGGGTTAGCCGCAGATCCATATGTTCCACCAGGCCGCCCCGCCCATCCACCACGATCACATCTCCTTCGGCGAATTGGTCTTCCAGCAAAATCAACAGCCCGTTGATCACGTCTTTGATCAAATCCTGGGCAGCCAGGGAAATCCCCAGCCCGATGAAGCCCAGGCTGGCCACCAAAGGGCCGATATTCACCCCCACCGAGGCCAAGCCGACCAGGGATCCCAGCAAAACCAGCGTGGTGGCTGTCACTCCTTTGGAGACACCGGCAAAGGTGCTGAGGCGTTTGCTGAGGCGATAGGTGGGGGCATTTTGCCACTGCTCCTGGCGCAAGGCGGCGAAGAGGCCGTCCAGCAGCAGGCTGCTCAGCCAAACACTGCCATAGGTCGCCAGGCCCACCCCTGCCAAGCGCAGCAGAGGGCCGCGCAGCGAGACTAGGAGAAACGTTTGCAGGGGTCGTGTTTGGGGGAAAAGGCCCAAACTCACCCCAACGCCGCCCGTCCACAGGCCAACCTGCACCAGGCGCAGCAGACGAATGTGCAGCTCCAAATAGGATGCCTGCCGTTTGCGCCCTGCCTGTTGTTCGACCAAGACGGGATCCTCGCCCGGCTCCCCCTGGAGGCGCTCCTGCACCTCTGCTTGGATGGCCTGGTACTCCGCCTGCAGGGCATCGCGTTTTTGCTGCAGCCGTCGTCGTTCTCGTTGACAAAGCCGGCTCAGGCTTGCCGCTGCTGCCAGAATGGCGAGGGCTATCAGGGCTTGGCGGCGCAAAAACTGGGGCTGTCGCTCCCGCTGCCAGGTGCGCAGGGCCTCCTCGACAATGCCCGCCACCTGTTCGGCCCAATCCATCGGCTGGCTGCCCTGAAGCTGAGCATCCAGAGAGGTGATGGTCATCAAATGGCGTCCATTCACCCGGATCACCGGCTGATTGGTTTGGCTGTCGAGGACGACCTCCACCCGCAGTGTTTCCGGGTCAAGGCCCGACTGGGCCAACTGGCGCAGGGTTTGTTCGATGGAGCGGGCCCGCTGCGACACCGGCGGCACGCTGCCGGGATCCCCCTGCAGCGCGGCGACCAAAAACAGCCGCCGCCCATCCAGCGTCACGGCCTCCGTTTGGATGGAGGTGGTGGGCAGGCTGAGCGCCTGCCGCAGCTCTTCCAGGGCATCCAAGCGGTTGAGCAAAGGCAGGTTGGAGGCGGTGCCGTTGTTTTGAGAAGCTTCCTGACCCCATGCCGGCTCGATGGCCGGGGATAGGGCGAGGGAAGTGCCGAAAAAAAGGAGCGGCCAAAGCAGGGATCCCGCTGTTCCCCGCCTCGATCTACTTGAAGCTTGCAGATTGTGCGGCATGAGCCGATGCTAAAGTTCTTCCATCAATCTAAGAAGAAGAAAGCAATGCCGAGAATGGCATAGGTGGCCAAGAGCAACAGCCCCTCCAGCCAGTTGGAGCGCCCGTCGCTGCTGACAGAGTTGACCAGCAACACCGAGACGGCGATCGCTACCAGCTCCACCATGCCGAAGTTAAAGTTCATCGGCTGGCCCAGCAGGTCACCGGCCAGGACCAGCAGGGGCGCCACGAACAGGGCAATTTGCATCGTCGAGCCCAGAGATACTGAGAAGGAGAGATCCATCTTGTCTTTCATGGCCACCGTAATTGCCGTCGCATGTTCGGCCGCATTGCCGATGATCGGCAGCAAGATCACCCCCATAAACAGCGAGGTAATGTGCCAATGCTCCAGAGTGTGCTCCAAGGTGCTCACCAACAGTTCCGACTCCAGTGCCACCAACACCGTCAACCCCAAAAGGGCCAACACCCAAGGCCATAGCCCAGGCTGCTCGGGCGGGGCCGTCAACACTTGGGGAATGGAGCCCTCCGCCTGCAAAACCGGATTGGGGGCCAGGCGATTGGCCGCCTCATTCTCTGCGGCTGCGGCCTCGTGAAGAGCGTAGAGGTAACTGTGGGTTTTGAGGGAAAACAGCAAGGTGAGGCCGTAAACCCCGATCAGCACCAGAGCCACCGCCGTGGACAGCTCTTGGATGGAGAGCGCTCCCAAGTTGGCATCGGCATAGGTGACCACACTGGGCAAGATCAAGGCCACCACCGCCAGGTTCATCACCGAGGCATTCATGCGGGCCACTTCGGGCCGAAAGCTCTGCTCGCGAAACTTAATGCCGCCCAAAAACATGGCCAGCCCGGCCACCAGCAGCAGGTTGCTGATGATCGAGCCGGTGATCGAGGCTTTCACCACCTCCACCAGCCCCGCCCGCAGCGCCACCAAGCCGATGATCAATTCTGCCGCATTGCCAAAAGTAGCGTTGATCAACCCCCCTATGGTCGGCCCGGTCAAGGCGGCAATCTCCTCGGTGGCTTGACCCATAAACTTGGCCAAGGCCACCACCGCCAAGGCGGCACAGAGGAAGACCAGGTTGGGATCCCAGCCTCGGAAGTGCCCCACCCAAGATAGAGGAACTCCCGCCAGCAGCAGAAACATCAGGCCGTTCAAACCTCTCTGCCAACCTGCTGCAGAGCGATCCGGAGAACCCAGAGAATTTGCATTAGCCAGAGTCATGGTTGCACAAAAAGGGAGCGCCAATAGATGCCGTTTGGGTTTTGGAGAGCAGTACCCCCAGCCATCTCCAAGAGTCTAACGGCTGCGAGGGGCAGTTGGATAGGTGCGTCTGGCTAGAGGGAGATAACCCGGTTGCGCTGCAACTGCCGGGCGATCTCGGCTCCCAATTGATCCGACAGGCGCTGCGGATCGGCAATTTTCAAAAAACTGCTGCCCTCCACCTCGAAAGGAAAGGATCCCTCGATGTCGTCGCGGGGCAGTTGTACCAGCAGCAATTGCTCGGGGCGCTTCGCTTGCAGGGCATAGCCCAACTCCAAACAGACCTGGGGACTGGGCAGAGGCCGTCCTCGGCCATTCACCTGCACCGGGGTGACATCGGCCACCACCAGCAGCGCGTGCTTGAGCTTGCGAATCAGGGCCGCGTCGATTAGAGGTGTCTCGCTTTCGCTGGGCAGGGATCCCTGCAGTTGCAGCGGAAGAACCGGTTGGTGATGGCGGTTAATGGTCTCCACCACCGCCTGCAACGCCTGGTGCAGCGTGGCGCTGGAGTCGGGGTAATCCGCTTGGCCACAAAAGTAGATGACCGGCTCCGTCATGTTCAGGGTGGCCCGCTTATTAAAGTAGATCTCGCGGCTGATCAAATCGAGGTTGGAGATGCTGTAGGCGCCGCTGCCCTCGATGTAAAACTCCACCAGCTCCCCTTCCAAGTAGCGCTGCCACCAGACAGAAGCCTTCACCTGCTCCACATCGTCGAGGAAATCGGCTCGCATCGCCGTTTTCAAGAGGCCGGTACGGCTTAGGCGCAGATCGGGAGCCCTCTGTTGAACTTGGGAGGCAGACAACACCGAATCCAAATACCAGGCTTTCAAAACGATGATCGCCATCGGATCCCTCTGCGCTTAGCCTCAAAGGTACCTGATTTTGGCCTGATTTTGGTCCGATCGCCGGGAGAACCGTTACCCTCGCAGCCGAGATACGAAGCCAAAGCAGTGAGGCCTCGGGGTCAGCTCGGCTCCAGCTGCAGGGCCAGATCCAGCAGCCGGTGGGCCAGGGTGGCCTTGGTTGTCCAAGGCAGCCGTTCTGGGCTGCCCTGCCGCGGGATCCAGTAGCCTTGGTTGTGGCTGCTGCCAAAGCCGCTCTCCGGCTGGTCGATGGGATTGGCCACAATGGCGTCCAGCCCTTTCTGCTGCAGCTTCTCCTTGGCTGAGGGGAGGGGATCCCCGCTCTGGGCGGCAAAGCCGATAAGAAGCTGACCGGGACGTCGGTGGCGGGCCAGGGCTGCCACCAGGTCAGGGACAGGCTCCAAGGGCAGCATGGGGGGCAGATCGCCTTTTGGCAGTTTCCCCGCGTAAACCTGGACGGGGCGCACATCCCCCACAGCGGCAGCCATCCACAAAAGATCCACCTGGGGAAACTCCGCCTGCAAAACTCTCTCCAGTTGGGCTGCCGTCTCCACCGGCATGGCCCGAATGGCGAAGGGTGCTGGATCAAGGGGGATCCCCAGCGGCCCATGCACCAGCGTGACGTTGGCCCCCCGGCAGGCGGCTGCCACTGCCAGCGCCACCCCCATCCGCCCACTGGCCGGGTTGCCGATAAAACGCACCGCGTCGATGGGCTCGCGGGTGCCTCCTGCCGTCACCAACACCCGCTTCCCTTGCCAGTCTTTTTTCCCCCCTGTCCAGAGCAGAGCCCGCACATACTCCTGCAGCGCCTCTGGCTCCAACATACGCCCTTCCCCCACCGCATCACAGGCCAGGCGGCCCCTGGCAGTGGGCAAGGCCCAGAAGCGGGGATCCCGTTGCAGCCGCTGCCAATTCTCGGCCACCGCTTCAGCCTTCCACATGTGGGTATTCATGGCCGGCGCCAGGGCCACCGGACAGTGGCAAGCCAAAACCACATTGGTGAGCAAATTGTCCGCCAGCCCCTGGGCCACCTTGCCCAAGGTGTTGGCCGAAAGCGGCGCAATCAGAAGAGCCTCGGCCCATTCCCCCAGCTCGATGTGCAGCGGCCGTCCCCGCGTAGCTTGCCAGAACTCGGCATCCGTGAAAGCTGGCTGGCGAGACACGGTGGCCAACGTCAGGGGGGAGATAAACTGTTCTGCAGCTTTCGTCAAAACCACCCTCACCTCTGCCCCCTGCTGGGCCAGAGCAGATACCAAAACCGCCGTTTTGTAGGCAGCAATCCCCCCGCTCACCCCAACCAGAAGACGCCGTCCCGACCAAAAGAGATCCATATCGAGTGACACTCAAACAGCCTTGTTTCCAGTTTCCCTGCTTTTGCTCAACTCCGGTGCCGCAGCGGGGATCCAGCGTCTAGAGACACTCAAAGACACTTTTATATGCCCTTGGCCCTGAGGGCCTGTCCCTTCCGCGAAAGTCTCCCCCACAGGTTCTGGCCTCTAGAGAAAATTCTCCACTACTGTTTTGCGCAATCACCCTTCAATCCCATTGCAGCCGCCGAACCTATTCTCTCTAATAGGAAGGTAAAGAGGAATTGGAGGAACCTCTATTGCAATCGCTGTTTGTTTCTGGCTACACTAACTGTTGTCCTTAAAACCACCTTGATATGGCTACAACCAGTAAACCAAAACCACTCACTGGCCAAGAGCTCCTCGACAAAGTAACTTCAATGGGAAATGCGGATCGCAAGGAAAAAGCTCGCGCCTGTGGCTATGTCACCTACACCAAGAATGGTCAGGAGCGAGTGAATCTGATGCAGTTTAACAATGCCCTGCTGAAGGCTGTTGGCGTGGATCTCGGTGCCAGTGACGAAAATGGATCTCGTGGCCGCGCTCCTACCTTCCGGGTTTCGGTTCATAAGAATGGCAATCTCCTAATTGGAGCTGCCTACACCAAGAAGATGGGCCTCAAGCCCGGAGATGAGTTCGAGATCAAGTTGGGCCACCACAACATCAAGCTGGAGCGCGTCAACTGATTGGCTGTCTCCCTGTACTGCTTCTCCCTGCTGGTGATCTCCTATCAGCTTGGGTGAAGCCCTCAATATGATTTTCAGCCTTTGGGAGCAGCAGCCTCTTCTTTTTGCTCCGGCGTTCATTGTTCGTCTACTCTACCAGACAAGGGATCCTCATGATCCGCTGGGGATCCCTGACGATCTGTATCTCATCAACGGCTGAAGCATGGATTAAGTTCGCTATTCTGACAACAGTAGAATTGGGTCTGCGGCAATGAACACTCCGACCGTACAGAATATCTTTCGCCACTGGGGACGGTGGCGAACTTGGGCGGGGCTGTTGTTGTTGGCAGCAATGTTCTTTATCAGCGGGTCTCATCCGTGGGTTTGGTCCCAGTCGAATGCGTCTTTACAGTGGGTCTCTTCTCAACCTGCCCCTGAACAGCAGGATGTTTTGATAGATGGAGTCATTCGGCTGCAATTCGATCGGCCGCTGGATCCCAATCTACAACGGCTGGCGGTTCAGTTGGAGCCGCCGGCAGCGGTCATTTTCGACGTGCAGGGAGACGAGTTGTTGCTTAAGCCTCGAGATCCCTTGCGCTTCAGCACCGACTACACCCTTACGATTGCCCCCCAAGAGGGGCTGCCGCTGGAGCAGGCCATCCAACTGCGCTTTCGCACCGAGCCGCAGTTTACCTACGAGCGGGACATCAAACCGCTGCTGGAGGCCAGTTGTGTCGGCTGTCACCAGCCGGCGGGGCGACAGCGCACCCAGTTGCTGGATAGCTACGAGGCGGTTCTGGCCTACGTCAAGCCAGGGGATCCCAAGAGCGAGTTGATCGATCCCCGCTGGACGCGCCGCCACGCCACCCTTCTCAACGCCAACAATCCCAACCGCTCTCAGGCCCGCGGCGGATCCCCGGAGATCGCCTACATCCAGGCCCGCGGGCTGCCCCTCTCCCGTCTGGGCTTTTGGACGCCGGAGGAGGTGGAGATCGTCCGCACCTGGATCGTGCAGGATGGCGCCCCCCGCACCAGCGCCCGTGCCCAGAACTAGTCTCACCGCCATGACCGCTCCCCAACCTTTGGCCACCGTCATTCAGGGATCCCTGAGTCGGGGCTTGGAAGCTCGCCTCAACCCCGGTGTTTCGGTAGAAGACCTGCGGGTGGGCAAGTTTGTGGTGATTCAAGGGGAGCGCCACCGCTTCTTCGGTCTGCTCACCGACGTTACGTTAGCAACCAGCAACCCCCAGATCCTGGTCAACCCCCCCCGCCCGGAAGAGACCCTGCTGCAGGAGGTGCTGGCAGGTACCGGCACCTACGGGGTTATCGCCCTCACGCCGATGCTGATGCTGGTGCCGCGGCAGACGGAAGGGGAAAGGCTGTACCCCCTCATTGATCCCAAGCGGCCAGAAGATGGCGGCCCAGCCCTTCCTGGTGCTGAGGCGATGGAGCTGTTGCCGGTGAAAACGGTGCCGGCCCACTTTTCCCAGGTGTACGAGGCGCGGGAGCTGGACTTTCGCACCGTCTTCGGCTGGGAAGAGGATCCAACTCGGCGCAACTTCGCCATCGGTCAGCCCTTGGACATGGCGGTGCCCATTTGCCTAGATTTGGATCGCTGGGTGGAGCGCAGCAACGGCATCTTCGGCAAGTCCGGTACCGGCAAATCCTTTCTGGCCCGCCTGCTCCTGGCGGGCATCATCCGCAAACGGGCGGCGGTGAACCTAATTTTTGATATGCACTCCGAGTACGGCTGGGAGGCGGCCAGCGAGGATAGGCAGGCCACCACTGTCAAGGGGCTGCGGCAGCTCTTCCCCGGCCAGGTACAAATCTATACCTTGGATCCCGATTCCACCCGGCGGCGAGGGGTGCGGGATGCCCGCGAACTGTTTATTGCCTACAACCAGATCGAGGTGGAAGATCTGGCCCTGTTGGCGGAGGAGCTCAACCTCTCGGAGGCCAGCCTGGAAAACGCCATTATCCTGCGCAACGAGTTTGGCCGCGACTGGATCAGCCGGCTCTTGAGCCTCTCCAACGCCGAGATTCAAGAGTTTTGCGAACAGAAGATGGGCAACAAGGCCTCGATCCTGGCCCTGCAGCGCAAGCTCACCCGCCTCGACGACCTCAAGTACATCCGCAACAGCTTGCCCCACAACTACATCGGCGAGATCTTGGAGGCCCTCAGCCGCGGCATCCACGTGGTCATCGAGTTCGGATCCCAGTCCAACCTGCTGTCCTACATGTTGGCAGCCAACGTCATCACCCGCCGCATCCACCAGGCCTATGTGCAGCAGACAGAGCGGTACCTGCAGTCCAAAAATCCCCTCGACCGGCCCCGGCAACTGTGCATCACCATCGAGGAAGCGCACCGCTTTCTGGATCCGCGGGCGGCCAAGCAGACCATTTTCGGCACTATTGCCCGCGAGATGCGCAAGTACTTTGTCACGCTGCTGGTGGTGGATCAGCGCCCTTCCAGTATCGACAGCGAGGTGATGTCGCAGTTGGGCACTCGCATCACGGCCCTCCTCAACGACGAGCAGGATATCGAGGCCGTGTTCACGGGCGTAGCCGGCAGCCAGAACTTGAAAACAGTGCTGGCCAAGCTGGATTCCAAACAGCAGGCCCTGATCCTCGGCCATGCCGTGCCCATGCCGGTGGTGGTGCAAACCCGCTCCTACGACCCCAGGTTCTACGCCGAGATCGCCGATCCCGACTGGTCCCAGGCCGCCGATGCGGAGGTGCTTTGGGCAGCTCAGAAGGCCAAGGAGGAACTGGGGCTGTAGGGAGGGCTTCCCCACAAGCCAGTCATCAGGCGCAGCAAAAAGCAGCGCAGGGGCGGAAAGGCCATCATCCCGCTCAGGATCCAGCGCCGCATGACCACCAGGGGCCAGTAGGAGTTGGAGAAGGTGCGGGTGAGTAGATCCGTGAAGAGCAGCACCAGCCAGTTTTCCCAACGGCGACGGCGACCGTAGCGGCGCAGGACTTTGACATCTCCCAGATCCTCGTGCCGTTGCCAAGCAGCCAACAGCACCTGGGCCAAGGCGGCGGCATCGCGGATGCCGAGGTTCAGCCCTTGGCCGGCCACCGGATGGCAGTGGTGGGCGGCATCTCCCACCAACGCCAAGCGGTGCTGATAGTAGCGGCGGCTCTGGCGCAGACGGGCCGGGAAGACTTGGGGCGGGTTCAGCAAGGTGAGGCAGCCGCCCTGGACGCCGTAGTAGCGCTGCATCTCGGCCAAGAAGTCGGCCTGAGAAAGGGCCAGCGTGGCTTTGGCCTGCTCGTGGGGCAGGATCCAGACCACCTGGCAGCGATTGCCGGGCAGGGGCAGGATGGCGAAGGGGCCAGCAGGCCAGAAGCGTTCGTAGGCGATGTTTTGGTGGTCTTGGGCAGGGGCCACCAGGGCGGTGATACACGACTGCCAGTAGTCCCAGCCGTCGCTAGGGATCCCTGCCCGCTGCCGCACGGGAGAGCGCAGGCCGTCGGCAGCCACCACCAGAGCGGCGGCCAGTCGGCGCCGGCCCTGTGTCATTTCCAGCTCTACCTCGGCGGCAACCTTCCCGTAGGTTACCTTCTCCACCCTGGCTTCGTAGTAGCAGGTGATCTTGGGATCGGCGGCTACTTGCTCCTGGAGCACCTGCTGCAGCCGAGCATGTTCGCCGCAGTAGAAAACCGCCGTTTCCCCCACATCCTCCGGCCTAAATGTCACCCGCTGGGGAGCGTTGGCGTCGGTCAGAATCACCTGGGCAAAGGGCGTGATGTGGGGAGCCAGCGCCTCCCACACCCCGATGGCCCGAAAGATGCGGATCGACAGCGGCGAAAGGGCATAGGCCAAGGGGCGCTGCCTGACTGCCTCAGCCGACTGGGCCTCGATGAGGGCCAAGCGCAGGCCGGAGCCCTGCAGGGCACAAGCTAGAGTCAGGCCCGCAATGCCGCCGCCGACGATGATCACGTCGTAGAGGGCGTCCAGGGTATCCGGAGTGGGAGCAAGGATCGTCATTGTCTCTTATTGGGTGCTGTGGCCAACTACTTCTGGGGAGGCGGAGTTTGCCGGCGTGGCGGCCCGCACCGCCCGGAACATGCCAAAGCGGCAGAGGCCGGTGCCGAAGGCCAGGCGCATGAGCAAGAAGGTGGGCACCTCCCGCAGCGACTTAATCAAGCCTACCAAGCCAAACTTCAGCAAGCCCTCGGGACGGACAATGCCCTGCCAGATGGAATCCAGCCAAGAAGGAAGGGTTTCTTGCGTCCAGTCGGCGGTTTCCACCTGCCCTTCCACCAGCCCGGTGGCTTGCAACTGTTCGGCAAACCCCTCGATGCTGGAAAAAGCGGGGTGCGACCACTGATCCAACAACTGCCGCATCACCAGCCGCTCCCAAAAGTTGAGGGGCTTTTGACGGTCGTCCCGCTGGTTCCAGTCCGCCACCACCAAGATGCCTCCCGGCTTGAGCACCCGCAGCATCTCGCTGGCGTAGCGGGCCTTGTCCGGCATGTGGGGCCCCGCTTCGATGGACCAGACCACATCAAAGCTGGCGTCGGGAAAGGGCAGGTTGAGGGCATCGGCCACCTGAAACCGGACGGGCAGATCGGGGGGGGTGAGCTCTTGGGCCCGCTGCACCTGCTGTGGGCTAATGGTGATGCCGGTTACGACAAAGCCGTAGTCGCGGGCCAAGATGCGACAACTACCGCCGATGCCGCAACCTACATCCAGCACCGTCGTCCCCGGCGGCAGCCGATCCAGCCCGCCCCAGCGCGCCATCTCGTGGACAAAGTCGTGCTTGGCCTGGATGAAGTTCTTCCGCCGCGGCGGGGATCCGTAGTGGCCGAGGTGAATATGCTCGCCCCAGTAGAACTCCAGGATCCCGTCGCGGGTCCACTCGTCGTAAGACTTAGCCACGGATGCGGGAGACTCGTATTTGCGAGCAGTCAACAGGTAGGCTGCCAGACCCACGGCCAGCAGCAGAGCTATGCTCAAAGCCCAGAGGATTGGATTCATCGGATTATAGTCGTTTCAAACAAGATTAAGACACTTTGCCGCCGACCCAAGCGCTCCGGGCCTCTACCCTCACCCCCAACCCCTCTCCCAGAGGTGCCCTCACCCCCAACCCCTCTCCCTCTGGGAGAGGGGAGTTAGGGATAGCGCTCCGCGCCGCCGGCGCGTTCGCGACAGCGTTGCGTAGGAATAACGACGTAGAGAAACGTTTCATTGCTACTTGGTAGTGACTATAACTGTGCTGAGGGACGGCGATCATCGGTTGGATGGCGGCTGCCCGCTATTGGGAAGTCTAACAATGCGGCAAAGATCCAATCCCATTTTGCCCCATCCGCCAAGGGATGAAGTTTAGGATCCCGACGAGGGACGGCTGGACAAGATTGTCCAGCATGATTCCAGCATCAATGGGGATCGTTGCCATCATCCGCTGGGCTGGGTGGTCTTGCCAGACAAAAGGGTGGCGGCATAGCGAGCAGCTCCCTTCAACCCCACCTGCGCATTCACCACCACCTGCACCGACAGTTGCTCCAGGAGAGGACGCATCCGCCCTTTGTCCAAAAACGAGGACAAAAACTCTCCTTGGTGCAAGAGGCGCAAGAGCTTGGGCGCGATCCCACCGGCGATGAACAGGCCCCCGCGAGGCAGCAGTTGCAGGGCGAAGTTCCCGACCGCAGCTCCGTACAAGCTGATAAAAAGCCGCAGACACTCCACTGCCAGCGGATCCCGTGCTTCCATGGCGGCATTGGCAATTTGGGCTGCCGGGTCAACAGGCTCGGCCCCCTTTTCCCAAGCCTCAATTTGGGCCAGCAACTGTTCTTCCCCTTGCCCCCACCGACTATCCCGCAAAAATTGATAGATGGCAACAATTCCCTGCCCTGAGACCACCCGCTCGGTGGAGACACGCCCGTGCCGTTTTTGCAAATACCTCAAAAGCTCCCACTCTAAAGGGGTGCGCGGGGAAAAATCCACATGCCCTCCCTCGCTGGCATGAACCTGGTAGCCGCCTTCTCCCCAGGTGAGGTAAGCCTGCCCCAAACCCGTACCTGCTCCCATCACGCCAATCGGAGCCCGGGGTTGACGCTCACCCACTTGCAAGGTGTCCAGATCTTGATCGCCCAGGGCAAGCAGGCCATACCCCACAGCGCTGAAGTCGTTGATCAAGGCTACGCGCGGGATCCCCAGCTCTGCGGCCAATTGGCTTGACTGCAGATCCCAAGGCAAGTTGGTGATCTTGGCGGTCTGTACCCTTGCTCGCTCCATCACCGGGCCGGCCACCGCAAAACAGGCAGCAGCAGGCCGTGGATCTCGACCCAGCTCCTGCCGAGCCTGGGCCAGAAACTCTCCCACCATCGGGGCGAGGCTGACGAAATCTTGGCTGGCGTAGCGGCAATGATAAAGGCTGTGCTCGGGATCCTCGGCATTGACAAGGCTGAGGCTGGTTTTGGTGCCCCCGATATCTGCGGCCAACAGCAAGTCCATACGGTTTCCTCCGGCCAGCACATCGTTTCCACCCTGGCATCTCTGGAGAGGGAATGCCCATTTCGACCTCCCGGAGCTTTCCCGCTCCTGTCACGGCGAAGAAGGTGCTATGTTAACTGATGTAAAGGTTTTTAATGTTGCATTTTGTCTTCCACACCTTTTTTGCCCCCTCTCCCAAATGAGCCTCTGCTGTCATCTGAGCATCGCCCTCTCCCGATTCAAAAGCGTTTCGGATCCCACCATGCCATTGGGGGAATGGCGGCTCTGCTCGTCTGCCTGCCCGTTTTTGTGCAAGCGCCCCTGGTGCGATATGCCCCCTGGGTGAGCTTGGTGATGTCTTTGGGCTGGTTGGGCCTCAGTTTGCATCTCTACTCGCAGCTCCGTACCCGCCTGTGGGGAGATTTGCTCTACGGCTTTACCCTGACTTGGCTGGCGGGATCCCTCTATTGGGGCTGGCTGCGCTTTGAGCCTCTTTGGCACATGCCCGTGGAAGCTTTGGGGATCCCGATTGTCTGGTGGGGGACACGGCAGCGGTTTGCCCGCATCGGCACCTGGTTTTATCTCGGTTCCCTGTGGGGCACGGCGATTACCGATCTTTACATTCACTCGGTGGGCTTGCTGCCGGAGTGGCGACAGGCGATGCAGTTCGACCGCTTGGATCAGGCGGTTGTCCCTTTCATGGCCGCTCTTGACAAAATGGCTACCCCCTGGGGCCTGAGTTGGGGCATCGGCCTGGGCCTTCTCTTGCTGGGCGCTGGGTTGTGGATGATTCGGGGATCCCGCCGCCTGCACCATTGGGCCTTTGCCGGAGCAGTGCTAAATACCCTGTTGGTGGATGGTCTTTTTGCCTGGGGGGCGGCTTTGCTGCGGTGAGTCAGGCTGCCGGGATGGCCGGTTCTGGCTCGGCAGGAGGCAACTCCGGTGCCGGTGCGGGCTGAGGCAGAAAGTCGATGACCCTCCAGGTCTTAGCATCAGGCGAGCCGTAGGCCAGTAGCCACCGTTCGGGCACGGTTTGGGGCTCTGCGTCAGGCGAGCGCTGCGTAGCAACAGTTTGTGCCTTTTGGTGGGCCAAGGTGAGCTGAAAGGGATCCCCTTTGCGGCGATAAGGACGGCGGGATCCCGGCGGCTTCACGATCAGGGTGTAGGTACCGCTGAGGTGATGGCCTTCCAGCGTTTCTCCTGTTCTTGCGGAGCAACAGGCCAACAGCAAAGGTTCACGGCGATCCCGACGGATTTTCACATCTTGCACTTCCAGCCGGGCCGACAACTGCTCACTGCCCACCAAGGAGGCCACCGGCTCGGACAAATGAGCGATCTGGTAGGCAAGGGCCTGCTGCACAATCGGCTTGGGCGGCCTGGGGCCGCAGCCGGCCAGCAGCCCCACCAGCACAATGGCCACAAGGCCGAGGATCCTGCGAATTCCGCCGCGCCAAGCCGATCCCCGCCACCTCTCCCCCGGTTGTGGCATCGCTTCTCGTAAGGCCATCAGATGGTCACTAAGGTGGGGTGTTGCTTCAAGTATTCCGTATTCACGCCGGACTCGCGGGTGAGGGCCACCAGACCGGTACGGGCGATCTCGCGGATGCCAAAGCTGGTCAACATCTTGATGATCGCCACCATTTTGCCCGGATCCCCGGTCACCTCGAGGGTCAAAGACTCCTCCGCCACATCCACAATCCGGGCACGAAACATTTGGGCGACATCCATGATGGCGGAGCGGGTCTCGGGGCTGGCATTCACCTTGACCAGCATCAGCTCCCGTTCCACACAGGGGACGTGGGTGATATCGGTAACTTTTAGCACATCGATGAGCTTGTAGAGCTGCTTCGTCATCTGCTCCACGTCGTGCTCATCTCCCTGCACCACCATGGTGATGCGAGAGATCCCCGGTCGTTCGGTGGGGCCGACGGTGAGGCTGTCGATGTTAAAGCCGCGACGGGCAAACATCCCCGCGATGCGGGTTAAAACGCCAGGCTGATCCTGCACAAGGGCGCTGAGGGTGTGTTTCACGGTAACCAAAGAGAGAGCTACGCAGAGGATAGGGAAGCAAAAGAGAGGTTGGGAAACGACCGTACCCTGAGGAAATTTTACGCCAATTTTGCGGGAGTGTTTTTTCTATTGCTCTGCCCACCCGGCCTCGGCAACCGCAGAGAATACAGAGGGTATGTAAGGCCGCGCAGCCTCTAACTCTGCAAAGACCCGCGCGTAACCCCCAATTGGCTATGTAGCTTCAGCTCGCGCCACAGCTGGGATCCGCTCATCCGGCCTTGGAGAAGCTGTTGATAGCAGCGCAAGGTTTGCCGGATCTGCTCGGGGGATTCCTGCAAGAACTCAATGCGCAGATATCGCAACCCCAGATCCAGCAGTTTTGGCACATGCTCGGCCCCGGTTTGGGCTTTGCCGTTGTAGAGAGTGTTGCGGCAGCCGGCATCGGCTTTCAAAATGTGCTCGACATTGGCCCTATCCCTCAGCCTCACCTCGTGTTTTTCGCAGGGACGGCCACAATTGGTGTAGTCGGTGCCGCGGGACAAAAAAGCGCAGAAGACGCAGTGCTCCATGTGGAACATGGGCATGTGCTGGTGGATGGTGACCTCGTACCAGTGGGCGGGGCTGGCCTGGAGCAGGGATCCCAGTTGCTCGTGGTTGAGGTCATAGGAGGCCGTCAGGCGCTCCAAGGGGTAGCGGCTTTTGAAATAGTGGGCGGTGATGGGGTTGGCCACGTTCAAGGAAAAATCGCCGATGCAGCGCTGGCCAGCAAAAAAGCGCAGGTGGTCGTAGTTGCGCACCAGATAGCCATCGGCTCCTGCTGCCAACACCTGTTTGAGGATCCAGCTTTCTCCCGGCTTGGTGATGCGGGGCGGGGCCGCCCACAGCTCCACCTCAGGGTGAGCGGCCTTGGTGGCGCGGATAACTTCCCGGTAGCGGCGGGGATCCTCCAACTCCAGGTAGATCTGCCGGATGCCACAGGCAATTGCCGCCGGCAACTGCTCTGGATCCCGCACCAGCACCACCAGTTGGGGCGATCCCCTTTGCGGTTGCTCCGGGGCGGGCAGCAGATCTGGCCAGCGAGCTTCAGGGTTGAGCTGCCAGCGGCGGGGCCGAGCCCGCAGCGCCTGCAACTGCTCCACGGCTTGGCGCCGCATTTGGTTGAGGACGCTCAGCGGCAGCATCACCTCTCCTTCCAGGGCATTGTGCAGGGATCCCAACTTGAACGGGGTGGAACCCAAACGACCCAGTTGCTGCCGCAGCTTCTCGTCGGTGAGGGGTTGGTGATGGGCAGGCTGCAAAGGCACCGGCGAATCCACCCGCACCACGTGGCCCTCTTCATCCCGCAGGATCAGCGTCAGGGGCAAGCCGGCCTGGCCGTGAACTTCCAGGTGGACGGGGCGTTGAAAGCGAGGCTGATCCCCGGCATAGCTCTGGCGCAGGCGTTTCTCCAGCTCCGGGTCGCTGGTCTTCCAGAGGCGATCCCCTGGCCGCAGGCGTTTGAGGTCAATGGCCCCCTGGGCAAAGCCAAGCCAGGCCAGCCCCTGCTTCTTGTGCACGCGGTAAACCCGCCCCCCCTGCTCCGGCTCTCCCTGGTCGAACACCACGCCATCGCCCGGCTTGAGGGGAGCCTGCAGGCGCACCCCCACCTGATCCCCTTCGATCCGCAGCACCTGCCCCAGGTAAACCCCCCGCTTCTTGCCAAAACGGGCATGCACCAGCTCTTGGTTGTTGATGCCCCGCAGCCAGCCGGTATACAGCCCGCGGGAAAAGCTCATCTCCAGCTCATACCACTCCTGAGCTGAGGGCTGCCACGCCTGCCCTGCCCCCAGGGCGTCCAAGGCCTGGCGATAGATGCGCGTTACATTGGCTACATACTCCGGCGATTTCAAACGACCCTCAATTTTTAAGCAGTGGATCCCCAGCTTGACCAGCTCCGGCAGCACCTCCAGACCGGCCAGATCTTGGGGGCTGAGCAGATACCGCTTCTCCCCCAGATCGCGCCGCATCCCGTCTACCACCAGCTCGTAGGGCAGGCGGCAGGCCTGGGCACATTCTCCGCGGTTGGCCGAACGCCCCCCCAGCGCCTCGCTGGTCAGACATTGCCCGGAATAGGCCACGCACAACGCCCCGTGCACGAAGATTTCCAAGCAGACGGGGGATCCCTTCTCTTCCAGATGGGCGCGGATCTTGGCCATCTCCTTGAGGGAACACTCCCGCGCCAGCACCACCACCTCACAGCCCAACTCGGCGGCAAACTCTGCCCCGATACCGCTGGTGACGGTCATCTGCGTCGAGGCGTGGATGGGGAAATCGGGAGAAAGATGACGGATCAAGCGTGCGATGCCAATATCCTGGACAATGACCGCATCCACCCCCGCCGCGATCATCGAGCGGATGTACCGCTCCGCTTCCTCCAGCTCCCCCGGAAAGACCAGAGTATTCAAAGTTACATAGCCTCGCACCCCCCGCTGATGCAGCCAAGCCATCAGCTCCGGCAAATCTGCCTCTGTGAAGTTGCGGGCGCGTAGGCGGGCGTTGAACCGCTCCAGCCCGAAGTAAATGGCATCGGCCCCGTTTTCTACCGCTGCCTTGGCACACTCCCAATCTCCTGCCGGCGCCAGCAGCAGCGGCAGCGCGACGGGCAAAGCCGCCGCCGCAGAACTTGTCCCAGACGTTTTCATCGCCCCACCCGGAGCAAAAGGGATCCTTTCCCATTCAAAAGCAAAAAACCTGAGGAAGGGATCCCCTTTCCCAGGTCGAACCGCCGCTGCCGGCGGCCTCTTACCAAGGCCGAACTAGGAGGCCAGCAGCACATTCAGGATGCCGGTGAGGATGGCGCTGAACAAGGCCAGCGTGATGTAGCGCCCAACAGCCGGGTTTGAGCCCAAAAGCCGATCGGAAGCGCTGATGGTGAAAAACAAAGACCAGGCCTGCGTGGCGTTGATGGTCTCAAATTGGTTGAATTCAGGGGTAAAGATCTTAGCCATGGTTTAATGCTCCTCGGAAGTATGCGTTTGTCCCCCCTAACTTAACAAAAGTTAACAGTAGCTGCCACGTTCGCGCGGCTACATCAGAGCCCTGATGCACAAGGCTGGGGTAGGCTGCCTGTTGTGGAAAAGCTGAGCATACAATTGTCAGCTCGATCTGAACCGATCTGCTGTTGGGTAGATCTGCATCTAGCGTGGGTCGATTTTATGCGACTCCGTATATAGTATTGAGTGATGCGGGATCCCCACCCCAAATAGGGGCTTTGCCCCTCGACAGGAGTCGAGCAGATGTTCTAACCTTGGCTTCTAGGGTGGCCCAAGAGCGCTCTTTGAGGTCGGTGAGCCGGGGTGTTGTCAGCGACGGCCAGCCGCGAGTCGATGCCGAAGGTGTGCCGCATCGCTAGCCTAGCCCTGTCGAGCAGGTTCAATCCGGGTAGCTTCTGCCTTGCCCGATCTGTTGGTTAGTACTTGAGGGATCTAGCCCTATAGCAACCAGAACAAGGCGCGATGCCGGGAGTGGATGATGAGAATGATGCGCTGTAACGTAGTGTCGCCTGCCCGATCCCTCTGCTGCTGTGTAGCTCGGGTGAGCAGTATAGCCGGGATCCTGATCGGGACAGCGTGGGCGAGCTTGGCCATGACTCCCGCTTGGGCTCAGGGGAGTGCTCCACCGGCTCAGGCAACCGCAGGCCCCATGAGCCGGCAAGAGGTGGCAGAGCGGCTAAGCCTGGTGCCTGTTTTTGCGGTTGTGTCTCAGAACGGCACACCTGTTGTTGCCAATGTGGAGCGAGATGGCCGCACCATTCAAGTGGTCTCCTTCTGGCTGGATCAAGCCCAGGCCCAAAAAATGTTGGAGCAGGTGAAAGCCAGCAACCCCGAGATAGCCAGCCAAGCCCAGGTGGTGCCTCTCTCGCTGGGGTATGCCTACGAAAAATCGGAAGAGGAGCGCGCCAAAAATAGCGATCTGTACTTCGAGGTGGTGCCGCGGCCTGCTGATGTGGAGGCAGCCAAGCAGGTACTGAAAGAAACCAGCAAAGATGTGCCTCCAGAAGCGATCGGCGTGCCTCTGTTCTATGGCCGCTCCGGAGAGGGGCTGCTGACCATCGAGCAGGATGGTCAGGAGGTGGTGCCCTTCTTCTTCGACCGCAACGATCTGCAGCGAGCTTTGGATCGGGCGGCAGCCCAGAACCCGGATGTGGTTGGAAAAACCCAGATTGAGGTCACCTCCCTGGCCATTGTGGTGGAGCGCATGCTGGCTCCCGATGCCCAGGCCGATGTGCAGAAGATCGCCTTTATCCCTTCCCGCTCGGCGCTGGAATACATCCAATCGTTGGCTCGGCCTGCCAACCCTTCTGCCAGTCCCCAGCCTCAGCGTTAACCCAACCCCCAGTCATGCTGGCAGAACGGAATCCTTTGAGATC
The DNA here is from genome assembly GCF_047502685.1 of Synechococcus sp. OH20. Classification (NCBI taxonomy): domain Bacteria; kingdom Bacillati; phylum Cyanobacteriota; class Cyanophyceae; order Synechococcales; family Synechococcaceae; genus Synechococcus; species Synechococcus sp. OH20. The sequence goes on from NZ_JANSIQ010000028.1 coordinate 24,936, forward strand.
CCCCTCGACTCTGCTGAGGCGATTGCTGGAGTGGCGTGCCCAGGCGCTGAGGGCGGCAAAAGCGGCTGGGATCCCTGCCGAGGAGGTGGAGATTCTGCTCAAGGAACGGCTGGGGTGGGGGCCGTTGGAGCGGCTGCTGGGTCGGGCTCCGGCTGGGGCGGGGGAACTCCTGGAGGAGGTAGAGGTCCTTTGGCAGCAAAGGGTGGAAAAGCGCGTCCCTCTGCAGTATCTGTTGGGCAAAGTGGAATGGGCCGGCTTGAGCCTACGGGTGACCCCGGCGGTGCTGATCCCACGTCCGGAGACCGAGCTGTTGGTGGAGCAGGCTTCTCTCTGGTTACAGGCTAATCCTCTGCCGCCCGCATCCTGCTTAGCCGACCTGGGCACCGGCAGCGGGGCGATTGCCATCGCTTTGGCCCAGCGACATCCCCAGTTGCAGCTTCTGGCGGTGGATTCGAGCCCGCAAGCCCTAGCCGTTGCGGCGGACAACGTGGCGGCCCACCATTTGCAGGAGCGGGTGCAGTTGCTGCTGGGATCCTGGTTTGTGCCCTTGGATCCCTGGCGGGGGCGGCTGCGCGGCCTGGTTTCCAACCCGCCCTACATCCCCACCGGGGAGCTGGCCCATCTCATGCCCGAGGTGCGGCTGCACGAGCCGCGACAGGCCCTCGATGGCGGGGAAGATGGGCTGGCCCACTTGCGGCTGTTGATTCAAAGGGCACCGGACTACCTGGCCCCCAACTCCTTTTGGGCGGTAGAAGTGATGCGAGGACAAGCCCCTTGGGTGGCGGAGCAATTGCGAGAGAGGGACTGTTATCGGCAGATCCAAGTTCACCGCGATCTGGCGGGGATTGAGCGGGTGGTCAGCGCCCACTTCGTCGGGTAGAAAAGGGTAGGATCCCCATGGAGTGGGGTATCTCCAGAGCCTGCTCGCGTCAGGGGGACGTAGTCCTTACTGTGCAAAGCTTAAAGATCCGAACCCAAGGATCTGAACCTCGACGGGATCCCCTGTCCTTCGTCCGGAGCACCTTTTGAGGAAACCCGCAGCCAAACCCGATCCAGCTTCCCAGCCGGCGGCCCCTGCCGACAGGCAAGAGGCGGTAGATTGGCAATTTGCTTTTGAACGCTCTGAGGTGATGCGAGCCTTTCAGCAGGAGTTGCTCGTCAGCATTGGCCACGAGCTGCGCAACCCCCTCAGCAGCCAGATGGGATCCCTGCAGTTGGTGTTGTCGGATCTGTGCGATTCCCCGGAGGAGGAGCGGGAATATATTCAAAGTGCCAAAGAGTCCGTAGAGCGCTTGATTAAGCTGCTCGAGGAATACACCCGCCTGGCTCGCCACGATCTGCCCATTCAACCCCTGCAACCGGAGCCGACCCAACTCCGCCCCCTGCTGCAAGATGTGTACAGCCTAACTCGCCTACAGGCCCAGGATCAGGGCATTCGCTACGAGTGGCCGATCCTACAACCACCTTCTGTTTCTGAGCCGTCCGCCCTCTCGGACAGCCTTATGGTTTGGGCGGATCCCCACGGTTTGGTGCAGGCTCTGCTGGGGGTGTGTCGCTGGGGCATCCGTGCCCTGCGCTATGGTTCGATGGCTCTGCACCTCTATCCCATCGCAGCAGCGGAGGGGCACCTGTGTCTAGAGTGGAACCTGGAGGGACGGTGCCATGTGCCCGTTGAAACAAAGAGCAGTGCTACTTGGCGGGTGAGCGAGCGGCTCCTGAGAGAAATGGGGGGCGATCTGGAGCTTGGCGAAAGCGGCCTCCACCGGGTTGTCATCAAGGTAACCCTGCGCCTCATCCAGTGATCCCAGACAGGTAGGCTCAGCGGCTGCGCAGCCCCGGCCAATTGGCATCTGCCTTCTCGATCAACCCGGGAATGTCCCGCTCCCAGTTGCGCTGTACCCGCCGGTTGGCATTCAAGTACAGCTTGTCATCGACAATTTTCCAGGCAAAGGGATCCACCGGGTAAAGGTAGTTGTGGGCCACGGCCCAAGCACAAAACCCGCCGTACTGGGGGGCAAAGCGCTCCGGGTTGCTGCGAAACCGCTCCCGATTGTCAGCAGTGGCAAACCGCCAGGTCACCCCTCCCCACTCCCATTCATAGGCTGGGGATCCCTCGACCGGCTTGCCATCGATAAAGTAGGCCACCGGGTCATAGCCGCGCAGGGCCAGGCCATCCACCGCAAAAAAAGGGCCCGGGGATCCCTCCTCGGCAGCTCCAGCCACCTGTCCTTGGGCTGGAAGGGACAAGAGCGAAGCTGAATAAAAAGCAATAACCCCACCCCCAACCATCAGCGGCAACGAGAGCAGGATCCAACGACCTGTGCCCATAACAACCTCCCAAATCCTGAGAAAATGCCCTTTGCCTCGAGAGAGCGGCGCCTTCCTCCTCAGGTTTGGAAGAACGCCGGCGATGACCTCGACTTTTGCGAGCTGGCAACAGCTTGGCTGCACCGGGGGAAATTTGCCTGTGATTTGGATCTGGGAGATCCCAAAAGTTCAACCTTCCCGGCGCAAGGCCAACTCCGCCCGATCCAGTTGCATCAGCACCCGCTCCACCTTCTCCGGGTTGAGAGGTCGGTTGGAGGTGCGGTACTGGGAGGCCAGCGTATTAAACACGGTGCGCAGGGTGGTGAAAGACTGGAGCTTGTCGTAGCGTTGGCCGTGGTAGCGTCCTGCGAATTCTTGCATAGCCTCCATCGCTTCCGCCCGCGCCTCTGCCGGGTTCATCACGGGATCCGCTTCCGAAAGGACGGTGCGCAGGGTTTGGATCAGGGTCATGCTGTCTTCGTAGTACTTGCCGGTAAGACGGGCCGCCTGAGCGCTTGCGGTCGTCCAGCCCAGCACCAGGATGACCGAGAGGAGCAGGCCGACAAGGCGTAGAAAAAAAGTTTTCAGCATGGGAAGCTTGCCTTATGTAACTTATCTTTAAGCATAAGTCACGGCGACGCCCCAGAGGAGCTCTTGAAAAGATGCTGTTCCCACTCTTTAGCCACTTACCGCCCGAGCTGGCCCCCTACCGATCCCATGCGATCATGTTGGCCATGATTCTAGGATTTGCCTGTGCTCACAGTGGGCTGGCCTACTTGCGGCCTTGGGGGGAAGCTTGGCTGGGATCCCGTTTGTACCGCCTTCTTTTTGCGCTGGTCAGCCTCAGCTTGGCGCCGCTGCTGCTGATCTACTTCTTTAACCATCGCTACGACGGCGTGATCCTTTGGGATCTCCATGCTGTCCCCGGCATTCACACCACCGTTGTTCTTTTGTCGGCGCTCTCGTTTTTCTTTTTGTATCCGGCCACCTTCAATTTGCTGGAGATCGCCGCCATTCAGAAGCCGGAGATCCACCTGTTTGAGACCGGGATCATCCGCATCACCCGCCACCCCCAAATGGTGGGCCAGGTGATCTGGTGTGTGGCCCATTCCCTTTGGATTGGCTCCAGTTTTATGCTGGTCACCTCCCTGGGGCTGGTGGCCTATCACCTGTTCGCCGTCTGGCACGGGGATCACCGTCTGGAGCGGAAATACGGCCAGGCCTTCCGCGATCTCAAGGCCCGTACTTCTGTGATCCCCGGCTTGGCCATTCTGCAGAAGCGCCAGCAACTGCAACCGCGAGAGTTTCTGCGCTGGGCCTACCTAGGGGTGTTCAGCTTTGTAGTGATTCTTTATGCTTTCCATCCGCAAATGGTTTCTGCAGCCAGCCAAATTGCCTGGTAGCATGATCCCAAACAACTTCTTTAGTCTGGGAGTGATGAACTTGCAAGTTGCTTTAGATGCTTTTAATCAAGAACTTTTGACAAGTGACGGGTTGGTGTTGGTGGATTTTGGCGCCCCTTGGTGTGGCCTGTGTCGGTTCATTCAGCCGATTACCGACCGTCTCGCAGCAGAGTGGGGCGGCGCAGTTAAGGTGCTGCGGGTGAATGTGGACGACAATTTTTGGCTGCCGCGCCGCTATCGGGTGCGCTCGCTGCCGACCCTAATTTTGTTTGAGAAAGGTCAAGAAGTGCATAGGTTAGAGCACTTTGCCAGCCGTGATGAGGTGATCCGGCGCTGCGAGCAGTTGTTTCTCGCCCACCTGCGCTATGTGGGTTCGGGTGCCTGCTCCTCCTCGCTTGACCCCCAAGCCCCGCCGCCAGGGGTGTAGAGGGTGAGCACATCGCCGGCTTTCAGGGATCGGCTGGTTTTGCTGGGCAAGGGATCCCCGTTGACGAGGTTGATCCCCACCTGGCCAGGCTCGCCGCCTTCTTCCCCTTGGGGGGCATGGTGGCGCCGGTCGGTGAGCAGGGAGAGGGTGCAATCTTGCAAGGTCTGGAGGGAGCGGATCAGCCCCCAGCCGCCCCGCTGGCGGCCATGGCCGCCGGAATCTGGGCGTAGCTCGTAGCGCAGCACCCGCAGGGGATACTCCAGCTCCAGAGCTTCGATGGGGGTGTTGAGGGTATTGCTCATGCCCACGTGGACGCCGTCCAGGCCCGGTCGCTGCCGGCTGGCTCCTTGGCCGCCCCCCAGGGTTTCGTAGTAGGTGAAGTGGCGGTTGCCGAGCACACAGTTGTTCATGGTGCCCTGTCCCTGGGCAATGGCACGGGATCCGGCCACCGGGGCTAGGGCTTTGAACACCACATCGGCAATGCGCTGCGAGGTTTCCACGTTGCCCGCCACCACCGCCGCCGGAAATTGGGCGTTCACCAGGCAGCCGGGCGGGGCTACGATCTCGATGGGATCCTCCAGGCCGACATTGCTGGGCGCCGTGGGATCCAACAGGCAGCGCAGGGCAAAGAGCACCGCCGAGCGGGTCACAGCCAAAGGCGCGTTCAGGTTCCCCGCGGTGGCCGGGGCTGTGCCGGCAAAGTCCACCCGTAGCCTCTCTCCCCTTACCTCAATCTGCACCTGGATGCGGAGCGGCTCGGGCGGATCCCCGTAGCCCTCCAGGTAGTCGCAGGCGGTGTAGATCCCAGCAGGCAGAGCGCGGATCTGGGCCTGCATCCGCCGCCGGCTGTAGGCGATCACCCCGGCGATCAACTGCCAGGCCTCTTCTTCTCCAAAGCGGGCCAGCAGCTCGCGAAACCGGCTCACCCCCACGGCGCTGGCCCCCACCTGGGCCTGCAAATCCCCCCGCCGCTGCTCAGGGTTGCGCACATTGGCCAGGATCAGGCGCAGCAGATCGCCCTGCCAGCACAGCTCCCCCGTCAGGGTCATTTGGGCCAGCCGCAGCGGCGGGATCACCAGCCCTTCCTGCCAGATTTCCGTAGAGTCGGCCGGCATGGAGCCGGGGCGCATCCCCCCGATGTCGGCGTGGTGGGCGCGGTTCACCGCGTAGGCGCAGACTTGTTCTGGATCCCGCAGGCCGGGGATGGCTGTAACCACCGTGATATCCGGCAGATGGGATCCCCCCTGGTAGGGATCGTTGAGGACGAACACATCGCCGGGCCGCGGGCCGGCTGCCACCACCGCCCGCACCGCTTCCGCGAGGGCGCCCAGGTGCACCGGAATGTGGGCCGCCTGGGCAATACAGTCTCCCCGAGCGTCGAACAGGGCCGTCGAGCAATCCCGCCGTTCCTTGATGTTGGCCGAGTAAGAACCGCGGATGAGGCGCGCCCCCATCTCCTCGGCGATCCCCGCCAGCGCATTGGCCATCACCTGCAACCGGATGGGATGAGAGACGCTATCCATGCTCCTCACAGCCTGCGCCCCAGCCAAACAGCCACCCTGCGGATCCCTTGCCAAAACTGGAGACGCCGCTGCCAGCGGTCGAGGGTATGGCGATTCTCCCGCAGCCGATCCCGTAGGCGCAGCAACTCAGCCGGCGTGGGAGCCAAAGCCCGCTCAGCCGCCTCCCGCCAGTCGGCCATGGCCCGCTCCGTAACCCAGAGCGCCGACCGCAGGCTCAAAAGGACAGGAACGAGGGCGAGCAAAGCCAGAAACAGCAGCCCGTTGAGGCCGCAAACCGCCCAAACTGCCCACTCTGTCCCTGATGCAGCAGTCACAGGGAGCTCAGCAAGGGATCCCGACAAAGCTTACTGCTGCTGCAGCATCAAGGGGCGCAACACACGGCCATCGCCGACCACCACCACCGTGGACAACACCTGTCCGCCGCGCCGGAAGGTAATGGGTACCCGCTGGCCCACCGGGGTGTTTTGGATAATTTGCTGGACGTGCTGCACCGAGGTGACCCGCTGCCCGTCCACCCCAATCAAAATATCTCCCTGGGCCAGACCCGCTTGTTGAGCCGGGCCATCCTGGAGCAGACCAACCACCTGCACCCCTTGGATTTGAGGCGCGGGGCCAAACAGGCGACGACTGACGGCACCTTGAGCTGGCTGTCCATCCACCGTTTCAATGGCAACCCCGATAAAACCGTTGCCTAGGACAGCAGGCGACACCTGAGCCCCGAAACTGTCAACCTGAACCGTGGGGCTGTAGAAGTTGTAAGCTTCACCCCCAACCGAGTCACAGGGGTAGGCCACAACGGCATCTGCCAGCAAGAGGGAAGCAGGCAGGGCGAGGGCAAGCTTAGACAGATGAGTTATTTTCTGCATGGTTCGACCCTGGAAACGGCGAAGTAAAGACAAGTTTGCTTTGACAAGACGCTGGAGTGGAGGAACCAGCCCAAGATCAATTAACAACAATCAAAAGGAGCCAGTGGCGGAAGCCATCGACCAGGCAGCCTGCACCGCTCTTCCCTCAGTGATAAACCCAAAATCGCCGACTGTCGATAGGCTTGGCCGTGCTCCGGGGCTGGATCCCAAGGTTTTGCCGGCATTCCTGTAGCAATTCTTCAAGGTCTTGGGATCCCCAACCCAGGCTATCTCAGCGGCTCACAGACTGGCGCAGCGATCCGTGGCCTGCAGCAGGGCGGTGCGGATCCCGGGCTCGGTGATGGAATGGCCGGCATCGGGAATGAGGTAAAACTCCGCCTCTGGCCAGGCCTGGTGCAGCTCCCAGGCAGAAATGGGCGGGCAGACCACGTCGTAGCGTCCCTGGACGATCACAGCCGGCAGATGGCGCAGGCGCTCCACCCCCCTAAGGAGCTGGTCTTCAGGATCCAAAAAACCCCCATGGACGAAGTAGTGGCACTCGATGCGGGCAAAGGCCTCGGCAAAGGTCTCCTGGCCAAAGCGCTCGATGAGCTCAGGGCTGGGGATCAACTTGCTGGTGCTGGCCTCCCAGATGGCCCAGGCGCGGGCCGCTCTCAGCCGCACCTGGGGATCCGGGTCGTTGAGGCGGCGGTGGTAGGCTGCCAGCAGGTCATCCCGCTCTTCGGGGGGGATGGGCTCCAGGTAATGTTCCCAAGCATCGGGGAACAGGTGGCTGGCCCCCGACTGGTAAAACCAGCGGATCTCAAAAGGGCGTAGCAGGAAAATGCCCCGCAAGATAAACCCCAGGCAGGAGTGGGGGTGGGTTTGCCCATAGGCCAAGGCAAGGGCGCTGCCCCAACTGCCCCCAAACACCCACCAGCGCTCAATGCCCAGGTGTTGGCGCAGCTTCTCGATATCGGCCACCAGATCCCAGGTGGTGTTCTCCCGCAGCTCGGCGTAGGGGCGGCTCTTGCCGCAACCACGTTGATCGAACAGCACCACCCGCCAGCGGCTGGGATCAAAGTACTGCCGGTAGAGGGGATCGATCCCACCCCCTGGCCCCCCATGCAAAAACACCACCGCCTTGCCCGCCGGGTTGCCGCACTGCTCGTAGTAGAGGGTGTGCAGGGAAGAGACGGGGAGAAAGCCGTAATCGTAGGGCTCGATGGGCGGGTAGAGATCGCGCTGCATAACCAGTCAGAGATTCTAAGGGCCAACGGCCAGCCGCTCAAGGCCTGCGCAGGGCGATGGTGGCCTTGGGGGGGATCCCTTCCTGGAAGGTCTCGCCATCGGCGGCCACAATGATAAATTGCAGCTCCTGCCCCGGCTGGGCGCCCAAATTGCTCCAGGGAATGGCTACCTCCAAACAGGCATCCACCACCGCCTTCACCTGATGGTTGATGGGCTGCCAGCTATGGTACTCCCCTGCCTGCAAGAGCTGAGCCTCGACGGGTGCGGGATGCTGGCCGGTGCCAGGCGGCGGCAGCGACAGCTTCAACAGGTGGCGGTAGAGATAGTTGAGGGGGGCTTCTGCCGGCAACCCCTGCAGGGGAATGGGGCTGTTGACGGTAACGCGGTTGGGATAAAACCACAGCACCTGCAATTGCTTGGGCCGCTGCACCACCGAGTTAAAATCCAGCCGCAGATAGAGGTTGAAGTGATCGAACCCGTACCAGAGGCGGCGGACGACGCTGTTGCGGTGCATGGTTCCTCGGGCTGCGCCGATCTCCACCCGCCCGGCCTGGCTCCACTCCCGTTCGGCGGGGCGACCGTTGATGGTGGGATGGATAAACCCCTGCGGCAGGCGATCCCCCAGCCCGTCGTGATCCTCGAGGGGAAACTGCAGCGCCGCCGGCACCGCCTCTCCCAAAGCGGTGTAGAGGGCCTGTAGATGTTCCCGAAACAACTGGTCAAAAACGGCATCGTGGGCGGAAGAGTGGCCTGCCCCAAACCACCAGAACCAATCGGATCCCTCAGCGGCCCAGAGGGCTTCCCAGGCCTGGAGGGTGGCGTGAGGGTGATCCTGGATCACCTGGCGGGCTTGGGCAAGGAGCTCCCAGGCGCGGTTTTTGACGGGATCCCCAATCCAAGTGGTAAAGTCGGCCTCAATCCAGGAGCCGCTGTGCAATTGTTCGGCTGGCAGAAACTCCGTGGGGGGAAACTGATCCAAAAACTCCGACACCTTCACCAAGCGCAACGCCGGGTGCTGGCTGAGGCGGGCATAGAGGTTTTCCAGGAAGGGGCGGCCATCTTGGGGGTAGTACTCCCAGCAATTTTCCCCATCCAGGGCAATGGTGACCAGCCAGGGCTGGTCTTGGGGTAGGCGGTTGCGGATGCTCTCCAGGTGGCCGATGAGATCTTTGGCGGCAGCGTCGGCAGGCATGGCGCTGTAGCTAAAGCCAATGAGATCGGAAAGGCGGTGATCCCGAAAGATGATGGCCAAATCCCCTGCCTCGCTCTCCAGACGGTAGGGGCGGTAGAGCTTTTCCGGCTCGAGGATATGGCCCTGCCCGTCGCGATGAAAGGGTTGGCCCAAGCTCCAGCCCAGCACTCCCTCGTCGGAGATGATCCAATCAAAGCCTTGTTTCTGGATCAGGGGCACGATGGCGGGGCTGACCGCCTGCTCTGAAGGCCACAGACCCCGCGGATCGCGGCCAAAGCGCTCCCGGTAGATCTGCTTGGCCCGCTCCAGTTGGCTGTGGACATCCTGCTCCCAGTGGAAGGGGTAGCGGGGCAGGGGCAAGCCGGGCCGGGCCACCCGCGCCGAGCGCTCGCTCACCAGCAGGGGCAAGATGGGGTGGGTGTAGGGGCTGGTGGTCAACTCCAGTTGGCCGCTACTTTGCAATTTGGCGTGCTGGGGCAGGATGGCGGCCAGGATCTGCTGTTGCTTGGCGTAGATCCGCTGCCGATCCGCCAGGGTAAAGCCGGATCCCATCTTGATCCAGCTCTCGATCTCAGGATCCTCCTGGAAGAGGGGATCGAACCAGGAGAGGTTGTGCCAGGCCAGCAGGTCACTGAAGTCTTGGGGCGTCCAGTACTGTAGGCACCAGTTGATCCCTTGCGATTCCCGCTGTTCGTAGAGCTGGCGGTAGCGGGGGTAGGGCTCAATCATGGTGGGGTAATGGCTGTCGAAGAAACGCTCGACAATGAAGCGCCGCTGCTCCGGGGTCAGCTTTTCGACAGGAGATAAAGTCAGCTCCAAATAGGGATCGAAAGCGGAGCCGGCCACGTAGTCTTCGATTTGCACAATGAGAGAGGGCACTAGGTTAACCGTTTGGTGCAGGCGGGGATAGCGCTCCAGCAGCAAAATTAAGTCCAGGTAGTCTTTGATCCCGTGTAGGCGCACCCAAGGCATGCGATATTTACCCGCCAGCGGGCTTTTGTAGAGGGGCTGGTGTTGGTGCCAAACCAGGGCAACATGCAGCGGGTAGGTCATGGGAGGCACGGGATCCGACCATCACCCGGATACTAGCCCATCTGTCCGGCTCCCGATCGTAAGAAACTCTGGAATGTTGAATGGTGGGGCTCCACCTGGATGGTGCCCACTGGGGGAAAACCTTGTCATTCGCCAGATTTCTCAGGACAATGGCGGCAAATGGAAGAGCTAAGTCATGACTGCTGCTACCCACGTCCTGGAACAGTCGATTGTTGTCTTTTCCCAAAACTACTTGCCCATTAGCCGGGTCAACATTAGGCGGGCGATTGTGCTGCTGCTGACGGGTAAGGCAGAGCCGCTGGCGATGATGGATGTGCCGGTGTGGAAGGTGCGCTCCCCCAGCCAGGTGATCGAGGTGCCCGAACACATCCGCCTGACCATCAAGGGCAAAGAGGGATCCTGGCGGGTGCCCCCTGTTACCCGGCGAGAGGTCTTGCGGCGGGATCGCCACACCTGTCAGTACTGCGGCAGCACCCATAACCTGACCCTGGATCATGTCGTACCTCTTTCCCGCGGCGGATCCCACACCTGGGACAATGTGGTGACCGCCTGCGAACGCTGCAACCAGCGCAAGGGCAACCGCACTCCTGAAGAGGCCAATATGCCCCTCCTCAGCAAACCCCGTGCCCCCATCCACCCAACAGTGGCTTTTGCGGAGCAATTTTGGCGTGAGCACCAAAGTCGGCAAGAGTGACCTCCGCCCATCGCCAAGGCGGTACGCTCGCTGTTGGGCTTTTCCGGTCATTGCCAACGATGGGATCTTGCCACCGGTTCCCCGACAGCCCTTCCAATGAGAGGGTACTTTCCCACAGATGGTATTCGAGGGTTCTGAACGCGGCTTTGGAGACTGGCTACTCCATTTGTGGCAGCAGCCCCTGATCGCGGTGATCCGCCTCTGTAGCAGCCCAGACCAGGCTCTCCAGGGATCCACTCTGGCCATCCGGGCCGGGATCCGCCACATCGAGATCACCCCGCACGTTCCCCGCTATCTGGAGTTGATTGCCCAACTGCGGCAAGACCACCCGCAGTGTTGGATAGGGGTGGGCACCGTCTCCCATCGACAGATGGCGGAGCAGGCTTGGCAGGCGGGGGCCCAATTTTGCGTTTGCCCTTTTACGGACGAGAGCATTATCCGTTGGGGCCGGGAAGTGGGACTGCCCGTCGTGCCCGGTGCCCTTACCCCCAGCGAGATCTGGAAGGCATGGCAGGCGGGGGCAACGGCGGTCAAAGTGTTTCCGGCGGAGAGCATGGGGGGATCCCGCTACCTGCGTCATCTGCGACCGGTGCTGGGATCCCTGCCGTTGATCCCCACTGGGGGGGTGACCTTGGCCAAGGCAGCGGAATATCTGCAAGCAGGGGCCTGGGCGGTCGCCATTGCCGGAGATCTGTTTCCGACAGAGGATTGGGATCCAGACTGCCAAAAGCTGGAAAATCGGCTGCGCCAGGCGCTGCAACAGCTTGCCGAGCAGAGAAACAAAAACTGGCCCAACCTGAGCAAATCGGTAGAATAGGGTGCGTGGTGTGAGGGAGGCCGGCATGGGAGAGTTTCTAGATCTCTACCTGGAATTCCACATTCCAAGCCCGGTTGAAGAAGTCACTTGGCGCCATTGGTTCGAGATCTGGTTGCGGGAGCTGGGGGTACAGGAGCCGTGCGAGCTCAGCCTTTGCCTCACCTCCGATGATCACATTCGCCAGCTCAACCGCGAGTTTCGCCACCTTGACGCGCCCACCGATGTGCTGGCCTTTGCCGCCCAGGAGATGCCCGCCCCCGTCAAGCTGCACGAGATCACGGGGGTGCGCCTGCTGGGGGATATTGTGATTTCGGTGCCCACCGCCCGCTCACAAGCCAAAGCGCAAGGGCATCGGCTCTCGCAGGAGCTGGCCTGGCTGGCCAGCCATGGGTTGCTTCACCTGCTGGGGTGGGATCACCCGGATGAACGTTCTCTCCAGCACATGGTGCAGCAACAGCGACAGTTGCTCGCTGCCATCCAACTGGATGGAGGGGTAAGCCATGGCCAACAGTCCTAGTCGGCTGGCGGCGTTCCGGCGGCGCGTCCATTCCAAGCCCACCGGTATCGCTCCAGCGCCTTCCTCTGAGGTCGATCCCGCAGCCAATGCCGCGCCTTTGGAGGTGGATCCCTGGCGACGCCCCCCCTCTTGGCAGGTGGCCGACAACCTGGGCAAAAGTTTCTACTACGCGGGCAAGGGTTTGGCTTATGCAATCCGCACCCAGCGCAACTTCCGCATTCACATGGCGGTGGCGGCGGTAGCCTTCGGCCTTGGGCTGGGCCTGCGGCTGAGCGCTGCGGCAATGGCCCTGATCAGCCTGACCAGCGGTTTGGTGATGGCGCTGGAGCTGGTGAATACCGCTCTGGAAGCAGTGGTGGATCTCACCCTCGGCAGCAAATATCATCCCTTGGCCGAGATCGCCAAAGATTGCGCCGCGGCAGCGGTGTTGATGGCAGCAGTGGCATCCCTGCTGGTGGCGGCTTGGCTCCTCCTCCCGCCTCTATTGCTGCTGCTGCAGGATGGCTTCCCAGCACCAGCCTGAGGAGCTTGGAGAGAGAGTTTTTTATCCAGCCGGCTGGGAGTGGATCACCACCCGTCCTCCCTGCCGATCCAAGCTGAGCGGTTTGGCTTCTGCTTCAATATCGAGCTGGGCCCAAGCGCTGACCATCGCGGCTCCCACCCGTTCCCGATTTTCGGGGGCGCAGAGGGCCAACAGGGTGGGGCCGGCTCCACTGATCACCACCCCATAGGCCCCGGCAGCTATGGCTGCAGCTTGAACCGTTTTGAACCCGGTGATCAGCTCCATGCGGGCCGGCTGGTGCAGGCGATCCTGCAGGGCCACCCTCAGCCAGTCCACCCGGCCCGACTGCAAGCTGCGAATGAGCAGACCCAGATGGCTGCTGGAGAAAACCGCATCCGCCAAGCTGACGGATTTGGGCAGGATCTCGCGGGCTGCTTGGGTGGAAAGCTTAAAGTTGGGCACCGCAACCACGATGCCAATGCTTTCGTGCCAATCCACCGGACAAAACACCCATTGCCCCTGCTGCCCCTGCACACAGAGCTGACAACTGCCCTGCAGGGCGGGCACCACATTGTCTGGATGGCCTTCCAGGGCGATGGCCAGTTGTAGGAGGGTTTCGGGAGCTAGGTTGAGCGACCCGATGGCATTGGCTCCCAACAAGCCGCCGACAATAGCGGTGGCAGAACTGCCCAACCCCCGCGCCAGGGGCACGTTGAGGGTGATTTCGATTTCTACCCCCGGCACGGGCTTACTCAGCAACTCAAAAGCGCGGCAGAAGGCCCGGTACACCAGGTTGTCCTTGCTCTGGCTGATGTGGTCGCTGCCACGGTAGTGGATGCTGAGGCCAGAGGGGATCTCCCGAAATTGAAAGTGGTTGTAGAGCTCTAAGGCTGCACCAATGCAGTCGAACCCCGGCCCCAAATTGGCGGTGGTGGCCGGGACGATCACCTCGACTCGCTCTTTGACCAAGGGGACAGCTCCTCAGTGAACGATGGGCAACTCAAGGTCTACGGGCTCCCATTATCCTATGAACGACGGCCAGATCCCCACGACTACTCAGCCTGACGAGCTTCCGGGCTGTCCTGAAAAGCTTTTTATTCTTGTAACCTATGAGTTGAGTGCTGGGCATAGCGGGCCTGTTTCCACTCCGGCCATTGGCTCAACCCAGCAGGGATCCAAAAAGGAGGGGGCAGAGGCCTGCAGAAACTGTCTTGGTTGGTGTTGGGCTTGAGCTATCTCGGGCTGGGGCTGGGATCCCTGCCCCGGTTGCGCATGAACCGGGCCACGATTGCCCTGGTGGGATCCGCCTTGCTCATTGGCTTGGGGACCTTGTCGCTGCGGCAGGCTTGGGAGGCCATTGACCCCACCACGATCGTGTTTCTCCTGAGCATGATGGTGGTGAATGCCAGCTTGTCCTATGGTGGGGCCTTCCAGTTGGCTTTGCTGGGCCTGATTCGGGTGAGCCGTAGCCCCTTTGGCCTGTTGATCATGCTGGTGTTTGGCAGCGGCTTGCTCTCGGCTTTTTTGCTCAACGATACCCTGGCCCTGGTGTTTACTCCCCTCACTTTGCAGGTCACAACGGTGTTGGGGTTAAACCCGATTCCCTACCTGTTGGGCTTGGCGGCAGCCACCAACCTGGGATCCGTCGCCACCTTGAGCGGCAACCCACAGAACATTTTGATCGGCTCTTTCTCTGGGATCGGCTATCTGGAGTTTGCCGGCAAGATGACGCCCATTGCCGTGGTGGGGCTGCTGCTGGAGGTGGGGCTGCTGTGGCTCTATTACCCCCAGGTGCGCTCCTTGCAACCCTTTGCCCAGGTGCCTTGGCTGCCGCTGCGCCTCTACCCGCCCCTATTGCGCAAGAGCCTGGTGATCGCGGGGGGGCTGTTTGTGGCCTTCATAGCCGGACTTCCCTTGGCCGAATCGGCCTTGGTGGCAGCGGCCCTGTTGCTGATTACCCGCAGGCTGAAGCCGGAGCGATTTCTGGGGCAGGTGGACTGGAATTTGCTGGTGATGTTCTCCGGGCTGTTTATCTTGACGCGGGCAACGCGAGAACTGGTAGCCCTCTGGGGGATGAGCTTGGGGCCTTTGGCAGAGAGGCTGGTGGGATCCCCCCTCGCCCTGTTGATCGGTGTAGCCATTTTATCCAACATCATCTCCAATGTGCCGGCAGTGTTGTTGCTGCAATCCTTGGTTCCCCAACAGGAGACCACCACTTGGCTGTTGCTGGCTGCCGGCTCCACGTTGGCGGGCAATTTAACCCTGTTTGGGGCAGTAGCCAATCTAATCACGGTTGAGGCAGCCGCCAAAAAAGGGTACGTGCTCTCCTTTGGGGAGCATCTGCGCTTGGGTCTGCCCCTGACTCTGCTGACGCTGGGCTTCAGTGGGCTGTGGCTGGGCCAGCCCTTCCTGCCTTCTCCATCGCTCAGGTAACTTCTGCCCAGGGATCCAGCTTGTCGGGATCCCTGGGTGTGATGACTGGTGTTGCCGTCCTTGCGCTGGCACCAGCAGCCTCTCCTTCAGAGCTGTTGGTGGGTGTGGGGGTGCTGCTTGATGTTGTCAGCATCCTTCACTTCCATTGCCGTATTGAGGATCCGTCGCGGCTCGAGGCTGTGGTTGAGCTTAAACGCCCCCCGCTCGGGAGTACAAACTTGGTGCAGGGGGATGTGGCGAAACTGGGGCTTGCTGCGATAGGTGCGGGCCGCCGCTTGCAGCCGCTCCACAAAATCTTCTCCCAGCACCACCCCCGCCGGGAAGACATCGGCGGGCAAAGTCGGGGTCCCGTTGTTCACGATCTCGGCATAGGTTGTGGCGTAGAGGAGACAATAGGAAGTGCTGCGGCCCTCTTGGGCCAGGCAGTCCAAGGCGGCAGCGGGCAACGGCTCGGCCACCAGGACTTCCCGCAGGTGACCGTCCTCATCTCGCTGGAAGCAGGTGGCCACTCCCAGCACCACGTATTCCAGCCCTTGGACGGGGTGAGTTTGCGCCGTATTCGACATCGAGGCCATCTCCAAGCAGGGTTTGCGGTCGAGCGCCCTCGACCAGGGGGTCGTCCTCACAATAGCAACAACTCTTGCCTCGGGCAGCGGGGGCTGTTGCAAGATAGGAAGCGGATCCCAGTCCGATCCAAGCTCTGGGCGAGGTCAGCGGTTGGCTGCAGGGATCCAAAATTTGCTTTACTGTAGCGAAGCGGGGTCAGTGTTGCCTGAGAGAAACAAGGGCTCCAGGCAGCTTTGGCAACCCTCGATTCATCATTTGGGAACTTCCAAGGGTCCGACTATGGCGGATGGCGAATACAAGCCTGGGCTAGAAGGCGTTCCGGCCACGCGTTCTAACATTAGTTTTGTCGATGGCCAGGTAGGGATCCTGGAGTATCGGGGCATTCCCGTTGAGGAACTGACGGCCCACAGCACCTTTTTGGAGACGGCCTATCTGCTGATCTTCGGCAAGCTGCCGACGCAATCCGAGCTGAACGACTTTGACCAGGCCGTCCGCAGCCATCGGCGGGTCAAATACCGCATCCGCGACATGATCAAGTCGTTTCCTGAGTCGGGCCACCCGATGGATGCCCTGCAAACCTGCGTGGCAGGCTTGGGGATGTTCTATCCGGTGCGGGAGGCGGATCCCGACTATGTGTTTGGCACGGTCACCCGTCTGCTCGCCAAGCTGCCGACCATGGTGGCCATGTTTCACCAGATGCGCCAGGGTAACGATCCCATCCCCCCCGACGACAGCCTGGATCATGCCGCCAATTTTCTCTACATGCTCTCCGGCAAGAAGCCGGATCCCTGGCTGGCCCGCATCTTCGATACCTGTCTGATCTTGCACGCCGAACACACGGTCAACGCCTCTACCTTTGCCCTGCTGGTAAGCGCCTCTACCCTGGCCAGCCCCTACAGCAGCCTGGCCACGGCGGTGGGCACCCTTTCGGGGCTGTTGCATGGGGGGGCCAACCAACAGGTGATGAGGCTGTTGCGGCAAATCGGCTCGGTGGAAAATGTGCGCTCGTTTATCGAAGAGAAGCTGGCCAAAAAAGAGCGCATCATGGGCATGGGCCATCGCGTTTACAAGGTGAAGGATCCGCGCGCCACCATTCTGCAGCGGCTGGCCGAGGAGCTGTTCGAGCGCTACGGCCACGACAAGTACTACGACATCGCCCTGGAAGTGGAGCGGGTGTGTGCGGAGCTGCTGGGGCCCAAAGGAATTTACCCCAACGTGGACTTCTACTCGGGGTTGGTCTACGCCAAGCTAGGGATCCCGGAAGATTTGTTTACGCCGGTATTTGCCATTGCCCGGGTGGCGGGTTGGCTGGCCCATTGGCGGGAGCAGTTGTCGGATAATCGGCTCTTCCGACCCACCCAGGTGTACACAGGTGAACGCCAGCAACGCTACATCCCCATCGAGGAGCGGGGTTGAGAGCGGTTTGACAGAGCACTGGGCCGGGATCCAAACTCAATAGAGCCCAAATGCGTGGGTGAGGTGGTGCGTTGAGCCCTTTGGATTCTCCCCTTTGGCGAGACGGGTTCACCCTCTTCTTGAGCATTGTGGTGCAGGCCATGCCGTTTTTGCTCTTGGGGGTGTTTCTCTCCGGGCTGATGGCCGTGTTCGTAGAGGGATCCCAGTTGGCTCGTTTCCTACCCAAAGGCAAAATCGGCAGCGCGGTGGCCGGCGGTGCCCTGGGGTTCTTTTTTCCGGTGTGCGAATGCGGCAATCTGCCCGTGGCCCGGCAACTGGTGATCAAAGGGATCCCACCCTATGTGGCGGTGGCTTTTTTGTTGGCAGCGCCGGTGTTTAACCCGGTCGTGATCTTCTCCACGTGGATTGCCTTTCGCAGCATGCCGGAGCTGGTGGTCTACCGGGTTCTTTTTTCTTTTGGCATTGCGGTGGCCATCGGCTTGCTCTTCAGCGTGCAAAAAGATCTGGAGCCTTTGTTGCAACCGGCGGTCTGGCGAGAGCTGCAGCGCAACCGCTGCCAAGAGGCAGCTCTGAAAAGCACCTCCTGCTCGCCGTTGTTGCAGGGGGGCACCTTTTGGATTGGATCCCAGGGCCATGCTCAAGGGGCTGCTGGCGGATCCCTGGCCACTCCGCAGACTGCCGAAGAGGTGTATCGGGCAGCGCTGGCCGCTGCCCCTGCTCTCTCTTGGCGGCAAAAGGGATTGTTGCTGCTGCAAACCTGGGCTAGAGAGATTCGCGAGCTGGGATCCGTGCTCATCCTGGGTTCGGCGATGGCGGCCTTTGTGCAGACGGTGATCCCGCGTTCGTTTGTTCTAAATTATGGCCAAGATGAACTGGTCTCGATCCTGATCATGATGGCCCTGGCCGGGATCATTTCTATCTGCTCGACGGTGGATGCCTTTTTTGCCCTCTCCTTTGCCGCCACCTTCACGCCGGGATCCCTGTTGGCCTTTATGGTGTTTGGGCCGATGGTGGACTTGAAGGCCATTGGCTTGATGCTGACTTTGTTCAGGCCCCGCGCCATTTTCTACTTGGTGCTCCTGACTTTTCAGTTCACTTTAGTAGGGGCTTTGGCCATCAATTACTGCGCCAGTTAACTCGCCTGCTCCTGCATTTGCTCAACGTAAGGCGCGGGATTCCCCACCCGGGTGGGGAGGGATAGCGCCTACTGACTGATTCTGGATATATCGCTTCACAATTTCTAGAGGTGCACCTCAGCATGAGACAATGCACTTAGAATTATGCCAAAGCTTAGCCTTTCCCCAGTACACTTTATTGAGCTGTTCCGCAAACTGT